>CAIMLY010000152.1 GCA_903842425.1 uncultured Alphaproteobacteria bacterium
ACTGAAGAGGAACTCATCATGGAGACCGCCCGGCTCCTGGGGTTTGCCCGCACGGGACCGGACATTCGCTCGGCAATCGAGGACGCGCTCACCGAACGCCTGCATCCAAAACTGGCCCGCGACCATTTAGGGAGGCTCAGAGCGCCGGCCTGATAGGGCTCGTGCTCCATACCTAGTCCGACGGCTCAAACCCGAGACCCCTTCGCCACCGCCTGCCCCCACCGCCACCCAGCCTATTGCTGACCGTCTGCTCGACTCGGTGGCGCCTCACCCCCCCGCCGACCTGAGCCCCAGGCCGTCGATCTCCGCCATCTCCGCGTCGGAATAGGGCCCATCGGCCTCCGCCTTCAGGCACAGGGCCAGCTCCGTCCGGTTCTTGACCCCCAGCACCACCACGTCGAAGTCGGGCAGGGAGAGGGCGTAGCGGTGGGCCGCGTAGGCGGGGTCCACGCCCCAGCGGGCGCACAGGGCCCGGAAGGGGGAGGCCCGCTCATAGTCGCGCCGGTCGGGGTTGTTGGGCGACAGCTCCCGGTCCACCGCCGCCGTCAGGGCGCCGGCCTGGACGGCCCGGATACCCATCACGCCGAGGCCCGCCGCCTTGGCCGCCCGGGCGATCTCGCGCGGGCGGGCGGGCTCGGCGTACCGCTTCAGGGCGCCGGGGCTGTCCAGCAGGTTGGCGATCACCTGCACCACGGAAGGGAGGACGGGGAGGGCGAGGGCGTCCAGCACTGCGCCCGGGACGCCGATCCCGGTGATCCCCCACTGGCCGATCTTGCCCTTGGCCTTGAGCGCCTCCATGGCCGGGACGACCTCCTCGGCATAGATCGACAGGGCGGTGGAGAACTGGGCCTTGGCGCTCTCGCCGAAGGCGTAGCCGTACCCGTCGCGGTGCAGGTTGGAATGCAGGAAGAAGAGGTCGATGCGGCCCAGGCGCATGGCGGCGAGGCTGGCGTCCACCGAGGCCTCAAGGGCCGCCGCCGTCGCGCCGGGTTCGGGCGATCCCAGTTGGTGCTTGGTGGTGAACTTCACCCCCGGGGGCGGGCGGCCGCCGAAGGCCTCGCCAATGAAGCGCTCGGCGTTGTTGTACATGGGCGCGCAGTCGATGAGGGTGATCCCGGCCTCGACGGCGGCGTGAAGGGTGGCCAGGGCTTCGTCCCGCGGGGTCTCGCCCCAGATCTGCCCGATCCCGCCGCCCAGGCTCAGCCGGCTGACCTCCCCGAGGCCGTTCAGATTCGCCGTCCGCATGTCGCGCCCTCCCATCTCGATCCGGGGGTCAGGGTTCATGGAAGTCGTCGCCGGATGCAATGCGAATGTCGGGAACGCTCTTGGCCTTCCCGGCCGGGGTGGATCGGTTCCGTCATCTCGCGGAAGGTCCGGGTCCCGCGGGAGTTCCACTGGACGGCGACGGCTTTTCCCTTTCCGGGGGCTCGAACCTCCGGGCGACCTCTGGGCTGCAGTCCTCCTCATTCGTCGGGAACAGGAGGGGTTCAAAGGGCCTTGGGAGCTTCACTGACACCGGTGGCTCACCTTTCGGGCCCATGGCCTCGAGCCGCCTGAGGGTCCTCGGGACGTTCTCGAAGGGCCAGGGGATGGCGACCAGGTCCTGGTCGAGGCTGCGCGAGAAGTTGTCCCAGTGAATGGCGTAGACATCGCGCGCCTGTGTCCGTGCGACGGCATCCCGCCAAAGCGCCTGGGTCACCGCAGGGTCCTTGA
>CAIMLY010000153.1 GCA_903842425.1 uncultured Alphaproteobacteria bacterium
ATGGCGGCGTGGGCCATTGCGGCGTCGATCCAGCCGCAGATGAAGCCGCCCTGCACGACCCCGCCGGAGTGGCACATGTGGGCGCCGGCCAGGTATTCGATGGCGGCCCGGCCGGGCTCGAAGGTGACCAGCCTCTGCTGGCCGAGGGTCTTCTGGAGGTCCTGGAGGGGCGGGGCGTCGGTCATGGGACGGCTCTGTGCGGCTGGAGGTCTGGCCCCTGTCTTGCCGGACCCGGGGCCGCGCGTCGAGGGCCCCGCCGTCGCTCTGCCGTAACCTTCTTGCAACCTGCGTCCCCTAGGGAGGAGGCAGAGGAAGCCAAGTCTGGGTGGCGCATGGTTCCCCTGAGCCGGGATCTGGTCGTGCTGGTGATCGATGACAACGTCGGGATGCGCAGCATCATGACGGCGGTCCTCCGCGCCCTGGGCTTCACCGCCATCCGGCTGGCGGATGACGCCATCGAGGCCCAGAAGCTGATCCCCCAGGTCAAGCCGGACCTGATCATCACCGACCTCAAGATGCCGGTCCTGGACGGCGTGACCTTCGTCCGGAACCTTCGCGCCGACGAGTCCAATCCCTTCAGCGAAGTGCCGATCATCGTCTCGACGGGCCATACCGAGGAAAAGCACGTCAGGGCCTGCATCGCGGCTGGAGTCGACCAGTTCCTCGCCAAGCCCATCACCGGGCGCGCCCTCGCAGAGCGAATCAGCCGCGCCCTCTCGCCCGACCGGGAGTTTGTCCGGGTCCGTGGCTACAACGGGCCGCGGCGCCCCATGGGCCAGGCCTTCCCGACGACGGATGTCGACTAGGCGGCCGCCCGCACGGGCTCAGGGCGCCGCCGGCGCGGGGGCGTCCGGGAGCAGGCCCTCGGCCCTCAGCTGCTCGTAGGCGGCCTTCTGGAGGCCGCGGGCCTGGGTCGGCGAGAGGCCGAGCTCGTAGGCTGCGACTTCGCGCTCACCAAGGCTCCGCGGGTCCAGGCCGGTCACGGCCCCGAAGATCACAAGGGCGCTGAGGTAATAGCCCGCGGCGCTGGCGTGGTACTGGTCCCAGCCCCAGAGGTCGACCTGGCCAAAGGTCAGCCCGTCGTAGGGATTTGGGTCCGCCACGCCGGACTCCATCGCCCGGTTCCAGGCTTCGCCCACCGGCAGGACGCCCCGGACCGAGGCCGACGCGGCGCGCGCGCGGTCGTAACCGGCCCGGACATCCCTCGCCATGGCGGCGATGGGCTTGCCCTTCCAGGGGCTGGGCTTGGCGTAGGTCAGGTCCGCCCGTGACCAGGTCGCCTCGTAGTAGATCCGCGCCGCGGGGTTGCGCCGGGCGAGGACTTCCGAAAGCTGTCGGCCGGACTCGATCAGCCGGGCGGGGTTTCCGGGCCGCTCGAGGTCCAGGGTGGACTGCCCCTGGAGGATGACCACGTCCCAGGGGCGGTCAATCAGGGGCAGGCGGTTGGCGAGGTGCCAGTCGAAGTTCTTCCCCGGCGAGGTCTCCAGGCTGACCTGGTAGTTGAGCCGGGCCTGGGTGGTGAGGACCTTGAAGATGGCCGGGACGCCGCCAATGCCCTCCCGGTTGAGATCGGTGACCTGTTCCGGCCGGTAGCGCAGGACCGGCGATGTGGCGCCAAAGGTGAAGCTGTTGCCCACGAACAGGATGCTCTCGGCCCGGGCCGCGCCGGCGGACAGCACCAGGAGCAGGGAGAGGGTCGCGGACTTCAGGGCGGGGGGGATCATGGACGGTCTCCGGCGTGGATGGCCAAGACAACCATGCGCCTGCTCGTCCTGCAAACCCGCTTCCCAACGAAAAACCCCTCCGGCGGTGAGGCCGGAGGGGCTGGAAGCGGTCCAGACCGGATCGCGGCTCAGTAGCCGTTGATCCGGGCGTAGCGGTCGCGGTGGTAGCTCTGGCTGCCGAAGGCCGCCTCGGCCGCCCGGGCGCGCTTCAGGTAGAAGCCCGAGTCATGGGCGTCGGTCATGCCGATGCCGCCGTGCATCTGGACCATCTCGTTCGACACGAGGTGGAAGACGTCGCCCATCTTGGCCTTGGACAGGGAGACCAGTTCCGGCACGTCCGGGCTGTCGGCGTCGATGGCCTGGAGGGCGGCCTCAACGGCGCTGCGGGCCAGTTCCAGGTCGGTGAACATCTTGGCGGCGCGGTGCTGCAGGGCCTGGAAGGAGCCGATCACCTGGCCGAACTGGACCCGGACCTTGAGGTAGTCGAGTGTGGTCTCGAAGGCCTGGTTTGCGGCGCCCAGCATCTCGGCCGCCAGGGCGGCGCGGACGCGGTCGAGGGTCTTCTCCAGGACATCCCAGCCCTTGTCGGCGGCGCCCAGGACGGCGTCGGCGCCCACCTCGACCTTGTCGAAGGTGATGTTGGCCGCGCCACGGCTGTCGGCCAGGGCCAGGCGCTTGCGGCTCACGCCCTTGGCGTCGGCGGGGACCAGGAACAGGGTGATCCCGTCCTTGTCGCCGGGCTTGCCGGAGGTGCGGGCGGAGACCACCAGCAGGTTGGCGGCCAGGCCTTCGATCACGAAGGTCTTGGTCCCGGAGAGGCTGTAGCCGGCGCCGGACTTGGTCGCGGCCAGGGCGACCTTCTCGGGCGCATGGTGCGCGCCCTCGTCCACCGCCAGGGCGCCGACGACGGAGCCGTCGGCGATCTTCGGCAGCCACTCGGACTTCTGGGCGTCGGAGCCGCCCAGCACCAGGGCCGAGGCCGCGCCTACGCCCGAGGCGATCAGGGGCGAGGCGGTCAGGGTCCGGCCCATCTCCTCGAGGATGAGGCCGATGGACAGGTAGCCGAAGGCCGAGCCGCCGTATTCCTCGGGGATGATCACGCCGGCCCAGCCCATCTCGGCCATCTCGTTCCAGGCGTTGGCGTCGTATCCGATCTCGACGCCGGAATCGCGCATCTTGCGGAAGGCGGTGACCGGGCTCTTCTCCTGGGTCCAGCTCTTCGCGGCGTCGCGGAGCATGCTCTGTTCTTCGTTCAGAACGGCCATTTCAGTTGATCCTTAATTTCGTCGTGTCGGTGGGTGTCAGTTGTGCTGGGTGAGGTCGGGCAGGCCGAGGATGCGCTTGGAGATGATGTTGCTCTGCACCTCCTGGCTGCCGCCGTAGATCGTGAAGGCCTTGCCGCCCAGCCAACCGCGGACGGCGCCCAGCTCCTCGGGCTTGAAGGCGTCGCCTTCCCAGCCCAGGCCCTGGTGGCCCATGATCTCGAGGGTCAGCTCGTGGCGCAGCTGCATCCAGCTGGTCCCGGCGTTCTTCATGATCGAGGTCGCGGCGCTGGGGCCGGAATTTCCCTTGCTCTCCAGCATGGCGCGCACGGCGGTCTGCTGGAAGGAACGACCCTCGATCTCGTGCTGGACGACGCGGGTGCGCAGGTCCGGGTCGCTGATCCGGCCCTGCTCGTCCACGCCGACGTACTCGCGGGCCAGGTCCACGAGGGACCGGCCGCCCATGCCGCCGCCGCCCGCGCCGGACAGGCCGCCGCGCTCGTGCTGTAGCAGGCGCTTGGCGATGGTCCAGCCGCCGTTCAGCGGCCCGACCAGGTCCTTCTTCTCGGCTCGGGCGTCGGTGAAGAAGGTCTCGCAGAAGGGCGAGTTACCGGCGATCAGCTTGATCGGCCGGACTTCGACGCCCGGCTGGTGCATGCTGAAGAGCACGAAGGAAATCCCCTCGTGCTTCTTGGAGGTGTCCGTCCGGACCAGGCAGAAGCACCAGTCGGCGTACTGGGCGCCCGAGGTCCAGATCTTCTGGCCGTTGATCAGATAGTGGTCG
>CAIMLY010000154.1 GCA_903842425.1 uncultured Alphaproteobacteria bacterium
GTCGGCGAATCCGTCGAGCAGCAGGCTGGCCGAGACCGCGAGGCCGGCCAGGGCGGCGTTCAGCCCCAGGATCTGGTTGTAGAACATCATTGCGTAGGAGCTCACCGCGAAGAGCGCGATGGATTCCGCCGCAGATCCGATACCGAAGAAGAACTTGGTCCGCAGGGGCAGCCGATCGACAGAGCCGGCCTGGGCGCTCGACATGAAGTCACTCCCTAAAAATGGACCGCGACCCGGTGCATGGCCGGGGCGTCGGAAACGCTCGAAATCACTCGGACTGCGACCGGAACGTGCGCCGTCGCTCCATCCAACGGGCAGAACGTCGCAAGGTCAACCGTCGGGACGGCGCGCTTTCCCCGGCCACGGGCGGGGGCTAGGATGCGCGTCAGGATTCTGCAGCGCCCGGAAGGACCCGTGATGACCCAGGCCGCGCCCTTCGCCGTCGACGGACCCCTCGCCCCTCCCCTCGCCCGGCTGCTTGCCTACTGGGAAGGCCTGAAGCGCGGCCAGGCGGAAATCCCGTTCTGGGATGACCTTTCAGAGGTGAAGATCGAGGCCTCGGGGGCGGAGACCTTCATCCTGGATGTCTTCAGCCGGCCGGAGCGCTTCCGGTTCAACGACCTTGAGGTTGCGCCCCCGGCTGCGCAGAGCGACCAGCTGCTGGGCCTGTTCCTCGACGACGTCGACCTGCCGGAGGTCTTCGCCCTGCTGCGCGCCCAGGCCAGCGCCACGACGGAACTGATGCGCCCCACCCTGCACCATGTGGGCGACCTGCAGCGGCTGCTCCTGCCCGCCTGGGGCGAGGGCGAGGTCCGGATGCTGGTGGGCGGCCTGGCCCAGGGCTAGGGGGCCGTCAGGACCTCGATCCGGACGCGGGGGCGAAGCCGGCGGATGTCGGCGCTCCGGGCCATGCCCGATCCGGGGGACATCAGGGTCGCAGAGGCGGCGGCCACGGCGGTGGAAAGGGCGGCTTCAGGCCGCGCGCCTCGGGCCAACTCCCACGCAAGCCCGGCCATGAAGCTGTCCCCGGCCCCGACGGTGGAGACCGGCGTGATCGGCAGGGCGGGAGCGTAACCGGCGAAGTCCGCGCTTACGAGCAGGGCGCCCTCCCGGCCGAGGCTGAGCGCCACCCACTGGGCGCGACCGGCGGCGACCAGGCCTCGGGCCGCGGCCAGCTGGGAGCCCCGGTCGGAAAGGTCCCGGCCCAGGCAGTCCCCCAGTTCCCGGAGGTTGGGCTTCACGAGCCAGACGCCGGCCTCCAGTCCGGCCCGGAGGCCCTCGCCCGAGGCGTCCAGGGCCAGGCGGATCCCGCTGCGCCGGACCCTCGAGGCCAGCCGCGCCAGCCGCTGCGGATCTAGGCCGCCAGGGAGGCTTCCGCTGACCACCAGGACGTCGGGACGCGGGTCGAGGTCGTCGATGGCTCGCTCCACCGCCCGGAATTCGGCGGCGGCCAGCCGCGGACCGGGCAGGACGAACCGGAACTCCGCCCCCCGTGACCGGTCGTAGACGGTGAAGCTCTGGCGGGTCTCCCCGGAGATCGGGACGACGACCGCGTCCAGTCCTTCGGCCGCGAGGCGCGCCTGGAGCGACTGGCCGGCGGGACCGCCCAGGGGCAGGATGCAGGCCGCCCGGCCGCCCAGCCGGCGGACCACTCGGGCCACGTTCACCCCGCCGCCGCCGGCGTCCTGGCGCGGCGGGTCGCAGCGGAGCTTGTTCTCGGGCTCCACGGCGTCCACCCCCGTCTGGATGTCGAGGGCGGGATTCAGGGTCAGGGTGGCGAGGACGCCCCCGGGGCTTGACTGCGACATGCTTCGGCTCCCCGGCAAGGTCCCGGGGCCAGTTGCGCCCGATCGGCCGATTCCCGCCAGCCGGAAGCCGTCAGAGCAGGCCCGGGGCGTGCAGCCACGCCTTGATGTCGTGGTTGGACACCTTGAGCAGGTCCTTGGGAATCTCTGCGGAGATGCGCCGGCGCGCAGGCTCGGAGAGCTTCTCGCGGATGGCCTTGAGGAGGCGCGGAGGGGCGGCGATCACGAGGTGCTCATACTCGCCCTTCTGCGCCTGCCCGTTCAGCAGGTCGGCCAGTTCCCTTGCGAAGGCCTCCCTGCGGCGGTCGGCCAGGCCGTGCTGGCCGGTCCCGTGACGCATGGCGGTGTTGCTCTCGAAGGAGACTCCCGGCGGCCCCTGGTGATGATGCACGCTCGGCGGCTGCAACTCGCCCAGGGTGACGGGATCGGCATGGTCGCGGGCCCGCTCGATCCAGCGGGCGCCGCCGCCTGCGGCGACGAGGATTCGGGTGCGTTCGGACGTCGTCATTTCAGGGTCTCCATCTCTGGAACCGCCGTTTGGGCGGGATCGGGGTTTGCGTTGGCGGCGGCCTCGCCCGGCGGCGTGACATTGGGGGGCAGGCTGCGGTTGCAGCCGGCGAGCCCAACCGCCATCAGGACGGCCGCCGCAAGGCCCGCCCTCCGCCGGAAAGCCAAACCGCCGTCTCGTTGAACTCCGGCTCCGGTCATGCTGCACGCCTCCTCAGGTGAAGGCAGTGTTCACGGGGGAGGGCCGGGCGCCTTGATTTGCCGCAAACCGCGCGGGGGGCCGCCGTCAGGGCAGCGGAAGGCTGTCCAGCCAGGCGGCGATGTCCTCGACATCCGCGTCGCCCATCCGGAGAGGGGGCATGTTGAAGTGCCCCGTCTCGTCGATCTCGGTCAGCCGGGTCCTCAGGCTGTGGGCCCGGAAGCGCGACGCCAGGCTCGTGAAGGACGGCGGCCTGCCGGGCTCGGCCTCGCCCGACACCGCATGGCAGGTCCCGCACCGGGCCTCGGCGGTCAGCCGGCCGCGGGCGGCGGAGGGACCCTCGGCCGCCGGTGTCGCGGCGCAGCCCGCTGCAAGCAGGATCGCAGCCAGGGGAAGGACGGCGGGGACGAAGGGGCGCATGTCGTCAGGTCTCCTCGGCGCCGGCGACAAGGTCGCCGATCCGCCGGATCAGGGATTCGCGCGCCTTGGGGGACAGGGCCTCCAGGCGGTCATTGAGGTCAAGGATGAGCTGGGCCCGGGCATTGTGCCAGTCAGGGGCGGCGGCGAGGCCAGGCGCAATCCGTGGAGGCGGCGCCGACCCGGCGACCACCTCGCCCGGCGTCAGGCGATAGGCCTGGTCCACCTGGGGGATGACGATCCGGTCCCTGGCGTGTCCCGCCTCGGCCAGCCTGCGGGCCAGGCCGTCGAGGGCCGGCGGCTCTCCGTGGTCTAGGAATACCGAACCCCGGACCGGTCCCCGGGCGCGGGCCCAGTCGACGAGTCCCATGGCGTCGGCATGGCCGGAATAGACCTCTATGCTCCGGATCCGGGCGCGGACGCCAAAATCCTCGCCCTGTATGCGCACCCGTCGGGCGCCATCGACCAGCAGCCGGCCGAGGGTGCCCACGGCCTGGTAGCCGGTGATCAGCACGGTGGCCTCGCGGTTCCAGAGCAGGCGCTTGAGGTGCCGGCGCACCCGGCCCGCGTCGCACATGCCGCTCGCGGCCATGATGATGTGCCAGCCCCTCAGCTGCTCGAGGCGGTCGCTGTCGCCGGGGTCTGGCGTGAACTTCAGTCGTCCCGCCCCGTGCAGGGAGGTGAAGGGATTGACCCCCGTCGCCCGGTTCCAGCCCCTCTCGCGGAAGACTTCCGTCACCTCCGTGGCCATGGGCGAGTCCAGGAAGATGTCCGCCTCGGGGGCCTGGCCGTCATCCATGATGGTCATGATGTCGGCGAGGAGTTCCTGGGACCGCTCGACGGCGAACGCCGGGATGAGCAGCGGCCCGCCGGCCGCATGGGCCTCGTTGAGCTCCCGGGCCAGGAGGGCCCGACGGTCGGTCGGGGCGACCCGCGCCCGTTCACGGTCGCCGTAGGTCGACTCCAGGATCAGGTGATCTACCCCGGCCGGGCCCTCGGGGTCGGGCATGTAGTCCCGTCCGCCAGGCCCGAGGTCGCCAGAGAACAGGAGCCGGGTGCTTCCCTCGCCGCTCTCGGCCCGGACCTCCACAGAGGCGCCGCCCAGGATGTGGCCGGCCTCCCACCAGACCGCCTCGAGGCCGGGCAGCACCTGGAGGGTCTCGCCCAGGCGGACCTTCACGAACTGGGCCATGACCCGCCGGGCGTCCGCCTCGGTGTAGATCGGCTCCACAAGGTCACGGCCCCGCCTCTGGTTGCGGCGATTGAGGTGGCGGACCTCGCTTTCCTGGATGCCGCCGGCGTCGGCCAGCATGATCCGGCAAAGGTCGCGGGTCCCCGCCGTGGCGTAGATGGGCCCCGAGAAGCCCGCCTTCATCAGCTTGGGGAGCAGGCCCGAGTGGTCGATGTGCGCGTGGGTCAGCAGGACAGCGTCGATCCGCCGGGGATCAAAGGGGAAGGGTTCGTAGTTCAGGGCCTTCAGGGTCTTGGAGCCCTGGAACATGCCGCAGTCGACCAGAACCCGGAAACCCGAGCCCGCCAGCTCCGCACACGAGCCGGTGACGCATCCAGCCGCGCCGTGGAAGAGGAGATCAAGCGCCATGGTTCAGACTTGGCTCCCCGCCAGCCCCGCGCCAGCGACCCGTGCAGCCTAGCTGAATTGGGGCCCGCCGCCACTCTAGGTACTTCCCCGTAGGGAACCGCCCCGGATAGGCCCGGCGCACCCCGGGGCCTAGCCTGACTGCGTTGACCCCCAAGGAGCGACGCCATGGCCCTCGCCTACGACTACAAGGACGTCCACTTCCTGCCGACCGCGCAGCGGAACGGCGATCCCGTGTGCGCCCTCTTCCGGATGGGCGTCACCATGGCCTTCGCCAAGGACGAGGAGGTCTATGGCCAGGATGAGGAGGCCGACCTGATCTACCGGGTCCTCGAAGGCGGCGTGCGCACCACCCGCGTGATGGCCGACGGCCGCCGCCAGATCGGCGACTTCTACCTCGCAGGGGATATCTTCGGCCTGGAGACAGGACCCCGCCATCGCTTCTCGGCCGAGGCGGTCCGCGACAGCGTCATCCTGGTGGTCAAGGCCTCGATCCTGCGGTCGGCCGGGGGCGAGCTCGAGCGCCTGGGCTGGGAGGCCACCCGGCGGGAGCTTGAGCGCGCCCAGGAGCATGTGCTCCTCCTCGGTCGCAAGACCGCCTGCGAACGTGTCGCCAGCTTCCTCAAGGACCTGTCGGACAAGTGCGGCGGCGTTCCCGTGGTGGACCTTCCCATGGGGCGCCAGGACATCGCAGACTATCTCGGCCTGACCATAGAGACCGTCTCGCGCATGCTCTCGCAGTTGCAGTCGGGACGGATCGTCTCCTTCTGCGCCACCCGACAGTTCCGTGTGGTGAACGCCGAGGCCCTTGCCCGCCTTGCAGATCAAGCCCAATGAATCCGAACCGGTCCTGACCGGTTCCCGGCCAATTCCTGGCCCACGGAGGACGCCATGAGTTTTCGGTCCCTTCTCGTTCACGCCCAGCCCGGCGAAACGTCCCGACTGAGGACGGAGGCTGCAGGCGCCCTGGCCCTCAAGCTGGACGCCCTTCTGGTCGGCCTCGGGGCCGAGTCGATCCCGCCCATCGCCACCACGGACCCCTACGGCTTCGGGACCGGCCAGTGGACCCCCCTGCTCTACGAGCAGCAGACCCGGAACCTTGAGGCCGCGCGCGACGCCTTCGCCGCACAGACCCAGGGCGTGCGCACCGAGTGGCGCTCGGTGGGCGACCTTCCCACCCCGGCGATGGCCCGCGTGGCGCGCGCCGTGGACCTGGTCGTCACCGGCGGTCCGGCGGGCGGAGGCGACATCTACAACACCGTCAATACGCCGGAGCTCCTGATCAGTTCGGGCCGGCCCATGCTGGTCGTGCCGCCCCACGGGGGACGACTGGAGACCCGGCGGATCCTCGTGGCCTGGAAGGACACCCGGGAGGCGCGCCGCGCCGTCGCGGACGCCCTCTCCTTCATGCACATGGCGGACGAGATCCTGATCGTCGCCCTGGGGTCCAGGGAGGACCAGGAGGCCCTGGCCGCCCAGGCCGGGGACGTGGCGGGCATGATTGCGAGGCACAGCATGGCCCGTCCCCGCACCCACGTGGCGGTGTCCGGCTCCGACGACGTGCAGGTGGACCTGCTGGCCCGGGCCGACCAGATGGACGCCGACCTCATCGTCTCGGGGGCCTACGGGCACAGCCGGGCCTATGAGTGGGTCCTTGGCGGCGTGACCCGCCACCTGCTGCACGCCAGCGAGCGCTTCGTCTTCCTGAGCCACTAGGGCGCATTCCCTCGGCGGCGCGCGGGCGCTAGGAGTCCGGGTCATGGACTCGGACATCCAGAGGGAGATCGAGGGCGAACCCGCGCGCCGGAGGTGGCTCGCCTACGGCCTGGCCGTGGCTGCGGTCATGCTGGTGCTGGTGGTCCGGGTGGCCTTCACCGCGCAGCCGGTGGAGCGGCTCGACCTGTTCCTGCTCGCCCCCGCCCTCCTGGCCGCCGCCATCCCCGGCGGCGCCGGGCCCGTGATCCTCGCCTCGGGTCTGGGACTGGCCGGCTCTCTCGTCCTGGCCCGAGGCCATCCGGTGATGGATGGCGAGGAGACCGTGGGTCTGGTCCTGTACCTCGCCGCATCGGCCGCCCTCGCCGCTGCGGCCTGGCGCCTGAGGCGCATGTCGGCCACGGCTCGGACCATGCTGGCCGTCTCGCGACAGCGGCAGGATCATCTCCAGTCGATCCTGGACACCGTCCCCGAAGCGATGATCGTCATCGATGAGACGGGAACCATCCGCTCCTTCAGCGCCGCCGCAGAGCGGCTCTTCGGCTGGAGCGCGGGGGAGGCGATCGGCCGCAACGTCACGCTTCTCATGCCCGATCACTACCGGTCGGGCCATGCAGGCTACCTCGGCCGCTACCTGGAGACCGGCGAGCGACGGATCATCGGCATCGGCCGGGTCGCCGTCGGGGTGCGCAGGGATGGCTCCACCTTCCCGATCGAACTGGCCGTGGGCGAAATGCGGTCGGGCCGACGGCGGTTCTTCACCGGCTTCATCCGCGACCTGACCGAGCCGCAGGATGCAGAGAGGCGCCTGCAGGACATGCAGTCGGAGCTGATCCATGTCTCGCGGCTCACCTCCATGGGCGAGATGGCCTCGGCCCTGGCCCATGAGCTGAACCAGCCCCTGTCCGCCATCGCCAGCTACATGAAGGGATCGGTACGCCTGCTGGACTCCGGCGCACCGGACCTGGACCGGGTCCGAACCGCCCTGACAGCCGCCGGCGACCAGGCCCTGAGAGCCGGCGAGATCATCCGTCGCCTGCGCGCCTTCGTCGGCAAGGGCGAGGCCGCCATGCGGATCGAGGCCCTGCCCAAGCTGATCGAGGAAGCCGGCGCCCTGGCCATGATGGGAGCCCGCGACTCTGGCGTGCGCCTCGACTTCAACCTGTCGCCGCAGGCGGGACTGGTCCTGGCCGACAAGGTCCAGATCCAGCAGGTGGTCCTCAACCTCATGCGGAACGCCGTCGAGGCCATGGACGCCTCCGAGGAACGGAAGCTGACCGTCGAGTCCCGGGTCCTGGAGGAGGGCTTTGTGGAGGTCCTGGTCTCGGACACCGGGCCGGGCCTCACCCCCGAGGTCCTTGAGCGGCTGTTCCAGCCCTTCGTCACCACCAAGGCCGAGGGCATGGGTGTGGGACTGTCGATCTGCCGGACCATCATCGAGGCCCATGGTGGAGAGATCAGCGCCCGCAATCGGCCGGAAGGTGGCGCCGTCTTCCGTTTCACGCTACGCAGCGCAGACCTGACGCCCTCCGACGGAACCGACGCATGAGCCCTCCGTCCGCCCTCGTGCATGTCATTGACGACGACGAGGCCATCCGCGCCTCACTTTCCTTCCTGCTCGGGACCGCCGGCCTCGCCTGCCAGGCCTGGGACTCGGCCCTCGCCTTCCTCGAGGCCGAGGGGCGAGCGCCAGGCGACTGCATCGTCACCGATGTCCGGATGCCCGGCATGACCGGCCTGCAACTGGTGGGCGAACTCAAGACCCGGGGCGACAGCACGCCGGTGATCGTGATCACCGGGCACGGCGATGTGCCCATGGCCGTCGAGGCGCTCAAGCGGGGGGTGGCGGACTTCCTCGAGAAGCCCTTCGACGACGATGTCTTGCTGGAGGCCATTGCCGAGACGATCCGGAAGGCGTCGCACCGGCCGCCGGCCGGCGGCGGCAACGCCTTCGCGGCCATGCTGGCCACCCTCTCCCCCCGGGAAACCGAGGTCCTGAAAGGTGTGGTCGATGGCAAGGCCAACAAGGTCATCGCCCGGGAGCTGGGCATCAGCCCGCGCACGGTGGAGGTCTACCGGGCCAATGTCATGACCAAGACAGGGGCCCGCAGTCTTTCGGAACTGGTTCGCATGTCCATCCTGGCGGGCTTCTGAAAGCTTGCGCTGGATCAAGGCCGGAGGGGCGGCGGACGGGCAGCATGCCGTCCGTCCGGAACCTGCAATCGCGTCATGCCGCCCGCTTACCCCTCTCTTCCGACCCTCGTGCTCGTCGATGACGACGCCGCCCTGCGGAACGCCCTGAAGTTCGCCCTCGAGCTTGATGGCTACAGGGTTCAGGCCTTTGCCTCCGGCGAGGACCTGCTGGCCGCCGACCTGCCGATGCGGAATGTCTGCCTGGTCCTGGACGAGAACCTCCCGGGCATGGGGGGACTGGACGCCCTTGAGGCCCTCAGGGGGCGCAGGGTCGACCTGCCCGCCCTCCTGATCACCAGCCACCCCGGCCCGGGCCTGCGCCGAAGGGCCGGACGCCTGAGGGTGCCGATCGTTGAGAAGCCGCTGTTGGACGACGTCCTGGTCCGCACCATCCGGCGCGCCCTCGGCCAGCCCCCCGCCGCCTGACTGGCGCGGATTGCGCCGCCCGGGGCGACTGCCTATAGCTTGGACCCAGCCAAGCCCAGCGGACGACCGCCAATGCCGCCCCCCGGCGCCTCCGATCCCGATCCCCGCGCGCTCATCTCCCAGCCGGCCTACCGGCTTGCGGCCCTGGATCCCGACTTCCTGCTCGGCGAGAGCATGCGCGGGGTGCGCTTCCTGCTCGAGTACGAGAAGGCCGACCAGACGCTCAAGTCCTGGGGCATCCGATCCACCATCGTGGTCTTCGGGTCGGCCCGGGTGCGCGAGGACGATCCGGGCGAGAAGGGCCGCTGGTACGCCGAGGCCCGGGCCTTCGGCCGCATCGCTTCGGAGCGGGGCGGCGCCCTCGACGGCCCCACCGGGGCCGGCCCCCGGGATAACGTCATCGCCACGGGCGGCGGCCCCGGCCTCATGGAGGCGGCGAACCGCGGCGCGGCCGACGCCGGCGCCCCGACCATCGGCTTCAACATCTCCCTGCCCCACGAGCAGTTCCCCAATCCCTGGATCACGCCGGGCCTGGCCTTCCGCTTCCACTACTTCGCCATGCGAAAGATGCACCTGGCCATGCGGGCGAACGCCCTCGTGGCCTTTCCCGGCGGCTTCGGGACCCTCGATGAGCTGTTCGAGATCCTCACCCTGGTCCAGACCGGCAAGGGACCCCGGGTCCCCATCGTCCTGTTCGATGAGTCCTACTGGCGCGACCTGGTGCGTTTCGACGTCCTGGCGGAGCGCGGCATGATCGATCCCGCCGACCTCGACCTGATCCGCTTCGCCAACTCCGCGGAAGCGGTCTGGCGCGAGGTCAGCGCCGGCGTCCTGGCTGCCGAGGGCAGGGCGCGGCCATGACCGCCCGGGCGCCGCGGCGTTCCCCCGTGGCGGAACTCGTCAGCTTCCTGGCGTCCGCCCTGGCGGGCCTCGGGGTCCTGCGGCGAGGCGCCGACCCCCTGCCGGAAGTGCCGGAGACGCCCCGTCGGGACGGCGCGGATCCCGGGGTTCCGGACGCTCCCCCTGGACCTACTTCCGGGTCACCGTGAAGCGCGCCAGTTCCTTCCGGGGCGCGTCCCACTCAGGGTCCAGTTCTGCGGCCTTGGTGTAGTCCAGCCAAGCCGACCTGAGGTCCCCGAGCCTCTCGTGCGCCAGGGCGCGGTTGTAGTGGGCCTTGGCCGGCTCGGAGACACCCAGTTCGAGGGCCCGGTTGATGTCGACGAGGGCCGCCTCCGGGGCCTTCAGGCCGATGCGGGCGGCGCCCCGGTTGACCAGGGCCTCGCCCATGGTCGGGTCGCGTTTCAGGGCGGCGTCGAAGTCCCTCAGGGCGGCGTTGTATTCCTGCCGGCGCAGCTTGAAGACGCCGCGGTTGACCAGGGTGCCGGCGCGGTCCCGCAGGTTCAGGGCTTCGGTCTCCAGGGCGAGGGTGCAGAGCTCCTCGAATTTCCTGTCCACCTCGCCGGTCACGGCGGCCTCGGAGCAGGCCTGGGCGAAACCGCCGCCCAGCACCGTGATCGCCGCGTGTCCGGACCCGGCCGCTCCCATCACAATGGCTGCACCGATCGCGGCGCAGGTCCAACGATACCGCATGACTGGCTCCAAGGCAGAGGGCGACCTAGGTCCGGGAGCGCCCGATCTCCCGCCAGAGGATATAGGTGCTGCTGGCGGCCACCACCATGGCGCCCGCCATGGTGAGGACCTGCGGCGTCTCGCCCCAGACCATGAAGCCGATGAGCCCGGCCCAGACCAGCTGGGTGTAGTCGAAGGGCGCCACCACCGCGACGGGCGCGCGGCGGATCGCCTCGGTCAGCAGCAGCTGACCCGTGCCGCCGATCAACCCCGCTGCGACCAGGAGGGCGAGGACGCCGGGGTCGGGCATCACCCAGCCAAACGGCAGGCTGGCGAGGCCGACCACCGCGCCGGCGAGGGTAAAGTAGAAGACGATGGTGGGACCGGGCTCGGTCCGGCTGATCTCGCGGATCGTAATCATGGCGCCCGCCGACCCCACAGCCGCGGCGAGGGCGAACAGCACGCCGACGCCGGCGAACTGGCTCGGATCGGGGTGGACCATGATCAGGACGCCCACGAAGCCGACGGCCACGGCCATCCAGCGATGACTGCCCACGGGCTCCTTCAGGATGACGGCGGACAGGGCCGTCATGAACAGGGGCGCCGAGAAGGAAATCGCCGTGGACTGGGTCAGCGGCAGGAGGCTGACCGCCGTGAAGCCGCAGATCATGCCGGTCAGGCCGACCGCCGAGCGGGTGAGGTGAGCGCCGGGCCGGCGGGTGCGCAGGACGCCGAGGCCGGTCGTGCGCCAGACGTAGAGGAGCACCGGGATGAAGGCGAAGGCGTTTCGGAAGAAGATGATCTCCAGCACCGGCACGCCGCGTTCGGCGCAGGCCTTCACGATCGCCGCCAGCACCGCCATCAGGGCCATCGCGAGCACACGGAGCAGGATGCCCAGGGCGGGGCTCTGGGCGACCGGGCGGGGGGTCGCGGGGTCCCCGGGGATGGGGGCCGGCTCGCTCACGGGTCAGGTCCGGGGCGGGCCTCAGCCCATCGGGTAGAGGATGTCGCGGGTGACCGCGTCGATCGCCTTCAGGATCTCCGGGGAGAGCACCAGGTCGGCGGCGGCGAAGATGTCGTCCAGCTGGTCCTCGCGGGTCACGCCGACGATGGTCGAGGCCACGAAGTCATGCTGCTTGGACCACGCCGTCGCCAGGGTGACCAGGGACATGCCCGCCTCGGCGGCGATCTTTGCAAAGGCCTCGGTGGAGGCGAGGCTCTTCTCGTTGACGAAGCGCCGGGCCATGGTCGCCTGCCGGCCGCCCAGCTCCAGGTAGCGGCTGAAGCGCGCGCCGGACGGCAGGGCGCCGCCGTTGTACTTGCCCGACAGCACGCCCCCGGCCAGCGGGGAGTAGGGGATCGAGCTGACCCCTTCCTGCCGGCAGACCTGGGCCAGCTCGTCCTCGAACCGGCGGTTGTTGAGGCTGTGGTTGTTCTGGATGGTCTCGTACCGGGCGACACCCTCGCGCTCCGAAGTCGACAGGGCCTTCATCAGGCCCCAGGAGGTCTCGTTGGAGCAGCCGAGCACCCGCACCTTCCCGGCGCGGACCAGTTCGTCGAGGGTCTCCAGGGCGTCCTCGTAGCGGGCGCCGTGGTCAGGCCAGTGCGTCTGGTAGAGATCCACATAGTCGGTGCCCAGGCGGCGCAGGCTGTCCTCGATGGCCCGGGTGATGTTGTGCCGGTCCAGCGCCGTCATGCCGGCCCGCTGCGAACCCTTGAGCCAGCCGTGGCTGGGGCCGCAGACCTTGGTGGCCAGGATGATCTCGTCCCGGCGCTTGGTCTTCATCCAGCGCCCGAAGATCTCCTCGGTCAGGCCCGCCCAGGACTCCTGCGGCGGCACGGGATAGTTCTCGGCGGTGTCGAAGAAGTTGA
>CAIMLY010000155.1 GCA_903842425.1 uncultured Alphaproteobacteria bacterium
CGGCGAACGGCGTCCTCGCCGTCCCTGATCTTGATGACCGGCAGGACCGGGCCGAACTGCTCTTCGTCCACCAGCCGGGCGCCGTCCTCGATGTCGCGAACGATGGTGGGGCGGATGAAATAGCCCTTGCCCTCGGCGCGGCCGCCGCCGGCGATGACCTTGCCCTGGGTCTTGGCGTCCTCGATCAGGCCGAGGACCTTCTCGAACTGGCTCTTGTTCTGGAGCGGGCCCAGGGTCACGCCCTGCTGGAGGCCGTCGCCCATCACGGCGGCGTCGGCCAGCCTGGCCAGTTCATCGCACATGGCGTCGTAGATGCTCTCGTGGACGTAGGCGCGCTTCACGGCGATGCAGACCTGGCCGGAGTTCTGGAAGGCGGCCCCGAAGATCTTGGGGGCGGCCTCCTTGGGGTCCACGCCGTCGAGGACGATGGCGGCGTCGTTGCCACCCAGCTCCAGGGTGACGCGCTTCAGCGCCTCTGCCGCGCCGGCCATCACCTTCTTGCCGGTCTCGGTCGAGCCGGTGAAGGAGACCTTGCGGATGTCCGGATGCGCTGTGATGGCGCCGCCCAGGTCGTTGGCGTCGGAGATCACGTTCAGGACGCCCGGGGGCAGGAGGTCCTTCACCAGCTCGCCAATGCGCAGGGTCGTGAGGGGCGTGGTGGCGGCGGGCTTCAGGATCACGGTGTTGCCGGCCAGCAGGGCGGCCGGGACCTTGAAGGCCATCAGGATGATCGGGAAGTTCCAGGGCACGATGGCGCCCACCACGCCCAGGGGCCGGCGACGGGAGATCACCTTGCGGGCGTCGGAGTCCTCGATGACCTTCTCGGGCAGGTCCAGGCTGGCGAAGTAGCGGAAGAAGGCGGCGGCGCCGAAGACTTCGCCCATGGCGTCCTGGAGGGGCTTGCCCTGTTCCTGGACGAGTGTGCGGGACAGGGTCTCGAGGTCGCCCTGGATGGCGTCGGCCATGGCCAGGAGCGCCTTTCGGCGCGTGTCCATGGGCGTGGCGGCCCAGGCGGGGAAGGCGCGCTTGGCGGCGGCCACGGCCAGGTCAAGCTGGGCCTTCGAGGCGCGCGGGCACTCGACCAGGACATCCTCGGTGGCCGGATTGATCACAGGCATGACGCCGTCGCCATCCACCAACTGGCCGTCGATCAGAAGCTTGTAGGGTCCCATGCCGTCCTCCCGGGAATTGATGGCCGCACAATGGGGGGATGACGCCGCGCCAATCAAGCCCGGGGTTGCGCCGGGGGGATTTGGCGGGCCAAGCTGGACAGCGCCACTCGACGGAGCCCGACATGATCCTTCGCCTCGCCCTCGGCCTCGCCTGCGCCTTGGTACTGTCCCTCCCCGTGCGGGCGGCGGGCCTGTCCGGCGCGGAGCGGCGCATGGTCGCCAGCGTTGACGCTGGCCAGGACCGGCAGCTGGCGCTGCTGGAAGCGCTGGTGGCGATCAACTCCGGCACCATGAACCTGCCCGGCGTGGAGGCCGTGGGCCGCCGCGTGGCCACTGAGTTCCGGGACCTCGGGTTCGAGGTGCGATGGGTTCCCATGGCCGAGACCGGGCGGGCCGGGCACCTGGTCGCTGTCCACCGGGGTGACGGCAGGGGCCGCAGGATGCTTCTGATCGGCCATCTCGATACGGTCTTCGAGCCCGACAGTCCGTTCAAGGGCTATGTCCGCAGTGGCGACACCGTGACGGGCCCCGGGGTGAACGACATGAAGGGGGGCGTCGTCATCATGGTGGGCGCCCTCCGGGCGATGAAGGCGGCGGGGACCCTGAAGCGAGCGGACATCACGGTTGTCCTGACCGGGGACGAGGAGCGGGTGGGCCGGCCGGTCGAGATCGCGCGGCGCGACCTGATCGCCGCGGCGAAGGTCTCGGACGTCGCCCTCGACTTCGAGGGCCTTGCGACGCAGGACGGAGCCGACATGGGCTCCATCGCCCGGCGTTCCTCGAACAGCTGGACGGTGCGGGTCAAGGCCAAGTCCGGCCACTCCTCGGGCGTGTTCTCGGACACGGCGGGCTACGGCGCCATCTACGACCTGGTCCGGATCCTTGACGACTTCCGCGAACAGCTGCGCGAGCCCAACGCCACGTTCAACGTCGGCCTCGTCCTGGGCGGCTCCGACGCGTCGCTGAACGCCGCCGGAACAGGTGGCAAGGCTTCCGGCAAGGGGAACATCATCGCCGGGGAGGCCCTGGCCATCGGCGACCTGAGGACCCTCTCAAACGCGCAGACGGAGCGCCTCAAGGGCCGGATGGAAGCGATCGTGCGCGACAGCCTGCCTGGCGCCAGGGCCAGCCTGGAGTTTACCGAGGGATATCCGGCCATGCCGCCCACCGAGGGCTCGCGCCGTCTGCTGGGCGAACTGAACGCCGTGAACGCCGCCCTTGGCTATCCCGTCATGCGCGAGCTCGACCCGCTGCGCCGGGGCGCCGGCGACATCGCCTTCGTCTCGCACCTCGTTGACGGCCTGGTGGGCCTGGGGGCGGGCGGTGAGGGCGCCCATGCGCCTGGGGAAACCATGGACATCCCCGCCATGCGCCGGCAGACCCGGCGCGCCGCCCTGCTGATGAGCCGGCTGGCGACGCGCTAGGATCCCGCCGACGACCTGAAGGCGGCGAGGCCCCGCTCGAGGTCGGCGACCAGGTCCTCCGGATCCTCGAGGCCGATGTGCAGCCGGACGAGGCCGCCGCCATAATCCCTTCGAAAGCTGCGCACCGTCAGCTGTGGATCGCAGTCGATGGCCAGGCTCTCGAACCCGCCCCAGGAGAAGCCGAGGCCGAACATCTCCAGGGCGTCGAGGAAGGCGGCGGTCGCTCCCGCCGGGGCAGGTTTCAGGACCAGTGCGAAGAGGCCGCAGGCGCCTGTGAAGTCCCGCTTCCAAAGGTCGTGTCCGGGCGCGCCGGGGAGGGCGGGGTGCAGGACGGCGACGACTTCTTCTCGCGTCTGAAGCCATCTCGCCACGGCCATGGCGCTTTCCCCATGCCGCTTCAGCCGAACGTCCAGGGTCCGCAGTCCCCTGAGCATCCCGTAGGCGTCCTCGGCGGCGACGGACCAGCCCAGGTCAATGACCCCGGCGTGCAGCCGGGCGGTGAGGTCCGGGTCCCGGGCTGCAGCGGCCCCCATGAAGGCGTCGGAATGACCGCCGACATACTTTGTGAGGGACTGGATCGAGACGTCGACACCCAGGTCCAGGGGTTTCAGCAGGTGCCCTGCGCCCCAGGTATTGTCGATGAGGCTGAGAACGCCCCGCTTCCGGGCTTCTGCCGCCAGGGCCGGGATGTCCTGCATCTCGAAGCTCAGGGACCCCGGGCTCTCCAGGAAGATGGCGCGGGTGCGTGGGCCCATCTGTCCGGCGATGGCGTCGGGGGGAAGGGTGGGATCGTAGTAGAGCGTGCGCACGCCGAACCGGGCGAGGGTCCTGTCACAGAAGCGGCGGGTGGGCTTGTAGGCGGTGTCCGCCATGAGCAGTTCGTCGCCGGCCCCAAGGACCGCCAGGAGCGCACCGGCGATCGCGGCCACGCCGCTGGGATAAAGCTCAACCGCCGCCGCCGCCTCAAGGTCGCAGAGGGCGGCCTTCAGGGCCTCGTGGGCCGCCAGGCCGTTCCGGCCATAAGTCACGTAGGCGTCGTCGTCGTAGAGGGCGGCTGCGTCCGGGAGGAGCACCGTCGAGCCCTTCTGGATGGCGGGGTTGACTGTCGCCGCGCCGCCGCCGCCGGAGGGTGCGGGTGGGTGGACCAGACGGCTGGCAGGCTTCATGGCCCCCCCGTCGCAAGGTCGCCGCCCCCGTCCAGGCCCCACTCGGCCCAGGACCCGTCATAGACGGCGGCGGGTGCGCCCAGGACCTCCAGCGCGAGGGCGAGAACCGAGGCTGTCACCCCGGAACCGCAGGTGGCGATGACGGGACGCGCAAGGTCGACCCCGGCCTCTGCGAAGGCCTCGGCGAGCTCCCGGGGAGGCTTCAGGCGCCCGTCCGGAGACAGCAGGCGGTCGAAGGGCAGGTTCCGGGCGCCCGGCATGTGACCCGATCGCAGGCCCGGACGCGGCTCCGGCGCCTCGCCGCGGAACCGGGCGGCGCCGCGGGCGTCCACCACCTGGGCGGATCCGGACTGGAGGGCGGCGGCCACCTCCCGGCGGTCTCGGAGACGGGAGGAATCAAGGCGCACTGTCCGGCTCCGGCGGGGCGGCGGCGTCGGAGCTCCGGTCTCCACCGGGAGTCCGGCGGCTTTCCAGACCCGGAGGCCGCCGTCCAGGACCTGGACCTGTTCGAGCCCCATCACCCTCAGGGTCCACCAGGCCCGGGCGGCGGAGCGGACGCCGAAGCTGTCGTAGACCACGACCTCGGCCTCTGGCGCCAGGCCGAGGTCGGCTGCAGCCTCACCGAAGGCCTCGGGGCTGGGCAACATGTGGGGCAGGTGGCTGGCGGCGTCAGAGATCGCATCAATGTCAAAGAAGGCCGCCCCCGGCAGGCGTTCCACCTCGAATTCAGCGTGTCCGGACCGTCCCTCGGCGGGCAGGAACCAGCTCGCGTCGAGGATGCGGAGCGCCGGGTCGCCCAGGCGGGCGGCCAGCTCGCCGGCGCTGACCAGGGGCGGGGGGCTCACGCCAGCCACTCCGGGACCGGAAGCCCGCGCTCCCGCAGGAAGGCCGGGTTGTAGATCTTGCTCTGGTAGCGGGCCCCCTGGTCGCAGAGGATGGTCACCACCGTGTGGCCGGGGCCGAGGTCGCGGGCCATGCGGATGGCGCCCGCCACGTTGATGCCGGTAGAGCCGCCCATGATCAGGCCCTCGTGCGTCGCCAGGTCGTAGATCACCTGGAGCATCTCCTCGTCGGGAACCTGGTAGGGCATGTCGACCAGCAGGCCTTCGAGGTTGGCCGTGATGCGTCCCTGGCCGATCCCCTCGGAGATCGAGGTTCCCTCGGATCTCAGCTCCCCGTGGGCGTACCAGTGGTAGAGGGCCGCGCCCATCGGGTCGGCAAGGCCTATCCGCACAGAGGGGCTGCGGGTCTTCAGCGCCTCGGCGACCCCGGCCAGGGTGCCCCCGGAGCCCACCGCGCAGATGAAGCCGTCAACCCGTCCTGCGGTCTGCTCCCAGATCTCGGGACCTGTCGTCTCAACATGGGCCTGGCGGTTGGCGACATTGTCGAACTGGTTGGCCCAGATGGCCCCGTTGGGCTCGGACCGGTTCAGTTCCTCGGCCAGGCGGCCGGAGTACCGGACATAGTTGTCCGGGTTGGCGTAGGGGACTGCGTCCACCTCGACCAGCTCGGCGCCCAGCAGGCGGATGGCGTCCTTCTTCTCCTGGCTCTGGGTGCGCGGGATGACGATGGTGGTGCGATAGCCAAGTGCCTGTCCGACCATGGCGAGACCAATGCCGGTGTTTCCCGCAGTGCCTTCGACGATCCGGCCGCCCGGGCGCAACAGGCCCCGGCGCTCGGCGTCCCGGATGATGTAGAGGGCCGCCCGGTCCTTCACGGACTGGCCCGGATTCATGAACTCGGCCTTGCCGAGAATCTCGCATCCTGTCGCGTCGCTGGCGCGATTGAGGCGGATGAGGGGGGTGCGGCCAATGGCCTCAAGGACGTTCCTGGCGATGGTCATGGGCGTAATCTAGGACCTCGGATCGCGCCGCGCCACGGCCCGCTTACGCCCGCGAGAGACCAAGCTGGATGACCTGGGTCCGCCCAGTCCGGAACCCCGCCTCGCAGTAGCTGAGGTAGAAGTCCCAGATCCGGCGAAACCGCTCGTCGAAGCCCAACCTGCGGATGTCATCCCAGGCCGACCCAAACCGGAGCTTCCAGGCGGCGAGCGTGACCGCGTAATCCAGGCCGAAGC
>CAIMLY010000156.1 GCA_903842425.1 uncultured Alphaproteobacteria bacterium
TCAAAGACCAGGATCCGGTCAGCGGTCCGCACTGTCGAGAGCCGGTGGGCGATGATCACCGTGGTCCGGCCCTCCATCAGGGCCTCCATGGCCGCCTGGACTTCGCGCTCGGTCTCCACGTCCAGGGACGAGGTCGCCTCGTCAAGGACCAGGATGGGCGCATCCGCCAGGAAGGCGCGGGCGATGGCCACGCGCTGGCGTTCGCCGCCGGACAGCTTGACGCCCCGCTCGCCCACCAGGGTGCCGTAGCCGCCGGGCAGGCGGGCGATGAAGTCGTGGGCCCTCGCCCGGCGGGCGGCCTGCTCGACCTCCGCAGGAGTCGCGTCCGGCCGGCCATAGGCGATGTTCTCCGCGATGCTGCGGTGGAACAGGGCCGGATCCTGCGGCACCACGGCGATGGCCCGGCGCAGGCTGGCCTGGGTGACGGCGGTCACGTCCTGTCCGTCCACCCGGATGGCGCCGGCGTCCACGTCGTAGAGCCGCTGGATCAGCTTGACGAAGGTCGACTTGCCCGAGCCGGTGGGGCCGACCAGGGCCACCCGCTCGCCGGGCCGGATGACCAGGGAGAAGTCGCTGAAGAGCTGGCGGCCCGCCTTGGCGTAGCCAAAGCCCGCCGCCTCGAAGACGATCTCTCCGGCTCCTGGCGCAAAGGAGAGGGCGTCCGGCCGGTCCGGGACCTGGGGCTCGGTCCGCATGTAGCGGGCCAGGTCCTCGGCGTCGTCCAGGCCCTTCTGCAGCATCCGGATGTTGTCCCCCAGGTTCCGCAGGTAGCCGCTCATCAGCATGAAGGCGGTGACCCCGAAGACCACGTCGCCGGGAGTCGCCTCGCCCCGGGTCCACAGGAGGATCAGCAGGCCCGTCAGCCCAGCCTGGAGGAAGGCCAGCAGGAGGTTCTGGACCAGCCAGATGTCGGTGAAGCTGTACCAGGTGCGGATCACGGCGTCGCGCCAGAGCGCCGTCACGCCGGCGATCCGGGCCTCCTCCCGGGCCTCGGCGCCGAAGCTGCGCACGGCGGCGTTGCCCGAGATCGAGTCCGCCAGGGCGCCGCCGATCCGGGTGTCGAGCGACACCGAGCGCTGGTTCAGGGGCCGGGCGAAGCGGGAGATCAGGAACAGGTTGGAGCCGATGAACAGGGCGACAGCGAAAAGGGAGAACAAGCCGACCATGGGCCAACGCAGAATCATCATGACCGACAAGCCCACCAGGACCAGCAGGGCCGGGCCGATCCACATGATCACGGCATCGGAGACCTGGTCGTAGGCCCACATGGCGCGGCTGAGCTTGCGCACGGTCGCGCCTGCGAAGGCGTCGGCATGCCAGTCGGCGGAGTAGGCCTGGACCCGGGCGAAACCGGCGTCGGTCATGTCCTTCATGTTGAAGGCCGCGAGCTGGCACCAGGGCTTGTCGCGGAGGTTCCGCACCAGGGCCAGGGTCACCCCCAGCCCGATGAAGATCGCCCACCACCGCCAGGCGTCCGGCGCCAGGGCGGGCCCCTGGATCAGGGTGTCCACCATCCGCCCTGCCGCCCAGGGCATGGCCATGTCCAGGCCGATCGAGACCAGGCAGAAGGTCAAGACCCAGGCCAGCCGCCAGGGGTGGCGCAACCAGAGGCTGGCAATGAAGCCCAGCACCTGGAGGTTGGTCAGGGCGCGCTCCCGCGGAGCTTCGTCCTCGTCTTCGTAATGTTCGGTCATGTGTTCAGCAGGGTTGGCCTGGCCCGGGTCAGGGGCGGGGCGACGTCAGGA
>CAIMLY010000157.1 GCA_903842425.1 uncultured Alphaproteobacteria bacterium
CTCGGAGATCAACCGGCGGATGACGGGCGGCCCCTTCCCCTTCTGGGGATGCCCTCCGAAGGACGCCCTGACCACACTCCAGCCGAAGCGCATGCGCGATCATGGCCCGGGCGACCTGCCCGAGTTCCGCCACGCAGACGCATCGGCCAAGGCGGCGTCGATCTGGAAACTGTACTACAACGGCTCCGTCGGCGGGCAGGCCCTGCTGGGCATCCCCTTCGTCCGCCGCCTGCAGGCGGCCCGCGGCGAGGGATTCCGGATCTGGCCCTTCGAGACCGGCTTCCGCACCCTGACGGAGGCCGATCTTGCAGGCGTCGAGGTGGTCGCCGCCGAGGTCTACCCCTCACTCTACAAGGCCCAGCCCGGCCCCGGCGAGGTCAAGGACCTGGCCCAGGTGCGCGTCACCGCCGAGCACTTCGCCCGCCTGGACGAGGCCGGGCGCCTTGGTCCCGTCTTCGGTCCCGGCAAGGCCGTCAGCCCCGGGGTCGCCGAGGACGCCGAGCGCGAGGAAGGCTGGATACTGGGCGTCGAGGGCTAGCCCTCTCCCAGCCCAGCGGCCCATCTGACCCCCTCACCGGGCTTCGCCCGGAGCTCCCCCTTGGGGGAGCAATTGGTGGACGAGTCCCTCCCCTCTTGGGACCGCCGACTCAGCTAGCCGAAGCGGGCGAGGAAACTCGTCGGCGTCAGGCTGACATGGGCGTCCAGGGGCGGCGCCAGCTCGAAGGCCCGGGGCTCGCGCGCGAAGTTCCACACCCGGACCAGACGCCAGCAGTCCCGGTTTTCGTTGGCGACCGCAAGCTCGTTGCGGCTGATATGGAAGGCCGACCGCTCCCAGCCGTTTGTGGTCTTGACCTCGACGAGACGCGGCGCCCCGGCTGGGGTGAAGCTGGCGATATCGTAGCCGGCGCCATCACCGTCCTCCCGGGAGGTCCAACGCACCCGGTCGGCGAGGTCATCCCGGCCCGATCGCCGAAGGACATGTCGTTCGAAATCGAGGATCAGGGCCTCCCCCGCACGGCCCAGCTCCCGGTTGCGGGCATCGGCCTCGGCGGGGTCGAACCGGCGGTCAACCTCCTGCTTCCGGACTGTATCGAGCAGGGGCCTGTTGAGAGCCGGCGGAGGCGGTCCCAGGTACAGGGCGGCGGCGTCATGTGTTCCTGACGCGCGGACCTGCCGCCCCATCTCGAGTGGGTCCAGGCGACGGAGCACCGCGTCGATCAACCGGATCTGAAAGCGGTAGGCCGGCAGGTACCCCGTGATCCAGGGCTGGTTCAGCAGCTGCATGACGGCGCTGACGTTGCGGTGCTTGAACTCGATGGACTGGTGCGAGCGCCCGGGCAGGCGCCCCTGAAGCGCGCGATTATGCGCCGCCTTGTTGTATGGGCGGCCGGCGAGGTCCTCGGCCAGCATGGCGAAGTAGTCGGAGACGATCCGGTCGTTCTCCGCATCCGACCAGTCGCCCGCGACGCTCACGCCAGGGGCTTCCTCGACAGGAGGGCGAAGCGGGCCAGCAGCAGGGCCGCGGAGAGGAGGCTGGCGATGATCACGCCCTCGACAATGCCGTTCACACCCCGGCCGGCGGGCAGGGCCAGGAACCAGGCCAGGGGCGCCATCACCAGGACATAGCTGATGAAGTGGGTTGTGGTGGGAATGAGGATGTCGCCCCGCGCGCGCAGCGACTGGGCGATGACCACCTGGAGAGCGTCCGGGGCGATGATGGCGGCGGAGAGGACCAGGGCCGGGATGGCCAGGGCCAGGGTCGCCGGATCCGTGGTGTAGCCCCCGGCGATCGGCCCCGCGCCCAGCCAGACCGCCAGGCTGACCACCAGGCAGAAGGCGGTGGTCGCGGCGAAGGCGATCAGGCTGATCCGGCGGATCGCCGCAGCGTCCCCGGCGCCGTAGGCGCGGCCCACGAGGACGGACACGGCGGTGGCGATGCCCAGCGGGACCATGAAGGCCACCGAGATGACGTTGACGACGATGCTCCAGGTCGCGACCTGGAGGGTTCCCAGCCAGCCGGCGATCACGTTCATCCCGGCGAAGGCGGCCATCTCAAAGAAGCCGGAGGCGCCGGCGCCGAGGCCGATGCGGGTCTGCTCCGAGGCCGCCTGCGGGGCGTTGGGGGTGGGGGTGAAGACGCCCAGGCTACGGGCCTCTGGCATCCTCAGGATGTAGATGACGAGGGCGAGGGTCAGCAGTCCCCGGGCGATCAGGGTAGCGGTCGCTGCGCCAGAGGCGCCCAGGGCGGGCAGGCCCAGGGTTCCCGGCACGAGGACGAGGAGGGCGAGGAGGTTCACCAGGTTCGCCAGCCACATCAGGACTGCGCCGATCCGCGGCCGTCCCAGTCCCTCCAGCCAGGCCGAACAGGCCGACCCGATCACGAAGAACGGCATGGACAGGGCGAAGATGCGGAGCGGCGGCGTCGCCCCGGCGACCAGGTCGTCGGGCAGTTGCAGCAGGCTGAGGATCCAGGGCCCGAGCGCGAAGAGGACCAGGCCGGCGAGCAGGCCCACCTTGGCGCCGTAGGCGAGGCCCCGGCGCAGGACCGCCCCGGTCGCTTCCGGCCTGCCTTCGCCCATGGCCCGGGCGGTCATCACCTGCACACCGCCAAGCAGGGAGGTTCCCACCACGAGGACAACCGTGGTCGGGGCCCAGGCGATGGCGTGCCAGCCTAGCTGGATGGCGGAGTAGCGACCCACGACGATGGCGTCGCTTAGCCCCATCGTCATCATGCCCAGTCGGGAGATGACCACGGGCCAGGCGAGGGTGAACAGGGCCGCAAGGTCCCGGCGCACCGCGTCATGACGGTGTTCCTCCGCCCCTGCGGTCATGCTGGATCTCCCCCACGCGAACGGATGGAGTCTGCCCGTTCCCGGCGCACCCGGCAAGGCGGAGCCCTCAGCGGCTGAAGATCCCGACCAGCTCCAGGTGTGGCGACCAGAGGAACTGGTCGACGGGGCGGATGCGGTCGAGGCGGAAGCCCTCGTCCACAAGCCGCCGGGCGTCCCGGGCGAAGGTCGCCGGATTGCACGAGACCCCGATGACCCGGGCGGCGCCCGACTGGGCGATCTCGGCGGTCTGGGCGATGGCGCCGGCGCGGGGCGGATCGAAGAGCACGACGTCGGTCCGGCGCAGCTCCACAGCCGACACCGGGCGGCGGAACAGGTCCCGGGCCTCGGCGGTGATCCCGTGCAGGCCCGGCGCGGTGGAGATGGCGCCGGTCAGGGCCCGGATGGCGGGAGCCGAGCCATCGACGGCCAGCACCGGGGCGAGCTCGGCGAGGGGAAAGGTGAAAGTGCCGACGCCACAGAACAGGTCGGCGATCCGCCTCGCGCCGCCCGCAGCGATGACGGCCTCGGCGACCATGGCCGCTTCGGCGACCGGGTCGGCCTGCAGGAAGGCGCCCGCCGGGAGCGCCACCCGCGCCCGTCCAAGGCGCACTCCCGGCTGTCTCTGCAGGAAGAGGATGTCTCCGGCCAGGGTCAGCCGGGCGAGACCGCCCTCGGCCGCCATCGCCGCGATGTCCTGTCGGGCATCGGCGGAGAGCCCTCCGGACCGCGCTTCGACGCCGGTGACGTCAATGTCCAGGCCGTCGTCGGTGACGGTGACGTGGAGGGCGGGGGCCGACTTGGGATGCTCCAGCAGGGGCGCGGCCAGGCGCCGGAGCAGCGGAAGGGCCCAGACGATCGCAGGATCCAGGACCGCACACCCCGAGATCTCCACCAGGGTCCAGGACCGACGGGCCTTGAAGCCCAGTCGCGCCTCGCCCCTGGAGGGGCCCCGGCGGGCGTGCAGGGCCGCCCGCCGCCGCCCGCCCGGCGATGTCCTGGCCACGGGAAGGATGTCGGTCTCCAGTCGCTCCAGGGCGAGGGTGGCCCTCAGCCGGTCGATCTTCCAGGCCAGGGCGGCGGCGTCCTCCCAGTGCTGGAGGGCGCAGCCGCCACAGCGGCCGAAGTGGGAGCACGGCGGCGACCGCCTGTCCGGACTGGAGGCCTCCACCGACAAGAGCACGGGCCCGTCCGGCCCCGGTCCGAGGCGGATCACCTCCCCGGGCAGAACCCCGGCGACATGCAGGACCCGGCCGCCCGGCGCGCGCACCACCCCATCGCCCTCGCCGCCCAGGGACTCGACGGTCAGGGGCCCTTCAGGCGGAGGGGCGGCGGTCGGGGGATTGGGTCTGCGAGGGGGCACGCAGTGATCCTAGACCGCTTCGGCCCCGGGGCGGGAGCCCCTGTCTGGACCTTGCATTCGACGTCTCCTGAAATACGCTGGTTCCGATCCTGAACGGGAGCCGACCCATGCGCCGCCTCATCGCAGCCACCACCGCCCTCACCCTCCTTGCCGGCTCTGTCTCGTCCCCTGCCCGCGCGGACCCGCCGACCGGTGATTTCGGGAAGGGCGACATCTGCAAGCAGCAGAAGCAGGAGGCCGGGACCCAGGGAGCCCTGATCGGCGCCATTGGCGGCGCCCTGCTGGGCCGGGCCATCGCCGGCCGGGGGCACAAGACCGACGGAACCCTTCTCGGCGCCGCCGCGGGCGCCGGCGTCGGCTATGGCGTGGGGCGGGGCTCGGTGACCTGCATCGACTATCCCCCGCAGGTTACCCAGACCGATTACAGCCGCGACCACTGCCGCTGGGTCCAGCAGTCCCCGCAGGACGGCGCGCCCCGACAGTTCGAGGTCTGCCAGAACTCCGACGGGGTCTGGCGCGCCAGCGGCCGCGAGTGATCAGTCCTTCCGGGCTGTAACCAGGAACTCGACATTGCCATCCGACCCGGGAACGGCGCTGTCCGCATGCGCGGTCACGCGCCAGCCCGAGGCCTCGAGGAAGGCGCAGGCCGACTGAAGAGCGTCCTGTCGGGCCCCGGGATCGCGGACCACGCCCCCCTTGCCCACCCTTTCGGGTCCCACCTCGAACTGCGGCTTGACAAGGGCGAAGAGCCAGGCGCCCGGCGCCGCCAGGGTGAGGGCCGCTGGCAGGACCTTGGCCAGCCCGATGAAGCTGGCGTCGCAGACCACGACGCCCGGCGCCTCGGCAATGAGATCCGCATCCAGACGACGGGCGTCCACGCCCTCAAGGCTGACGACCCGGGGATCGGCCGCCAGGCGGGGATGAAGCTGGCCGCGGCCGACATCCACGGCATAGACGCGGGCCGCGCCCCGGTTGAGGCAGACCTCGGTGAAGCCGCCGGTGGAGGCCCCGACATCCAGCACGACGGCGCCATCGAGGGGGGCGTCTGAAAAGCCCGGGGCGCTCTTGAGCTTTCCCGCCGCCCGGCTGACCTCGCCGAAGGCAGGCTGGAAGGTGATCTCGGCCTGTGGGTCGATCAGGTCGGAGGGGCGGGTCACGTCTATCCCCCCGACCCTCACCCCGCCGGCCTCGATCGCCGCCCTGGCCCTGGCCCGGCTCTCGGCCAGCCCCCTCTCGACTAGCAGGCGATCGGCGCGGCGGCGGTTGGGCGGAGTGGCGACCATGCGCACAGAGTGCCGCTGGCGACAGTCGTATTCAACCGGTCTCCGGGGGTCCGCCGACCTCAGATGAAGACGGCGACCATCTGGCGGGCGCGGGCGACCAGCTGGCCGGCGTCGTTCCAGAGGCTCATGTCCTGCGAGGCGTAGCCGCCGCCGGCTGCGTCGATCCGGCTGTCGAGGAGCCACCAGCCCGAGGCGCTGGC
>CAIMLY010000158.1 GCA_903842425.1 uncultured Alphaproteobacteria bacterium
GGGCCCTGGCGCCCGTGCCGGTCGCCTCGTCCATCTACCTGGCCGCCGAATTCCTGCTGCAGGCGGGGACCGAGGCCCAGAAGAAGGCCTGGCTGCCGCGGCTGGTCAGCGGCGAGAGCATCGGGACCTTCGCCTTCGTCGAGGGCCAGGGCCGGATGACCCCGGACAAGGTGGCCGCCGCCGTGCGCGACGGCCGGCTGTCCGGCGCAAAGTCCCCGGTACCGGACGGCGACATCGCCGACCTCGCCATCGTCGCCGCGCGCTCGGGCGCCGGGCGGGGCGAGCAGGCCATCAACCTCTTCATCGTCGACCTGAGCGGGCCGGGCGTCACGCGCGAGACCCTGACCTCCATCGACCCGACCCGCAGCCAGGCCCGCCTGTCCTTCGACGGCGCCCCGGCCGAGCGCCTGGGCGGCGAGGGCGAGGGCTGGGCCATCGCCAGCCAGGTGATGGACCGGGCCGCCATCCTGATGGCCTTCGAGCAGGTGGGCGGGGCCGACCGCGCCCTGTCCATGGCCCGGGACTACGCCCTGGACCGGATGGCCTTCGGCCGCCAGATCGGCTCCTTCCAGGCCATCAAGCACATGCTGGCGGACATGTACGTCTCGGCCACCCTGGCCCGGTCGAACTGCTACTACGGCGCCTGGGCCCTGGCCTCGGGCAGCTCGGAGCTGCCGGTGGCCGCCGCCACGGCGCGGGTCTCGGCCACCCAGGCCTTCCAGCACTGCGCCAAGAACAACATCCAGGTGCACGGCGGCATGGGCTTCACCTGGGCCTTCGACTGCCACCTCTTCTACCGGCGCTCCAACGCGCTGGCCCTCGCCCTCGGGTCGCTGTCGACCTGGGAAGACCTGCTGATCGAGCGCCTTCGCGGCGCCAACACCCAAGCCGCCTGACGGAGCCCCGACCATGGATTTCGAAGACACGCCCGAAGAAGCCGCCTTCCGCGCCGAGGCCCGCGCCTGGATCGACGCCAACGCCCCCAAGCACCTGGAGGCCGAGCTGAAGCGCGCCGGCTTCGCCTCCAGCGGCATCGACAGCGAAGACCCGATGGCGGCCAGCAAGGCCTGGCAGAAGAAGAAGGCCGAGGCCGGCTGGGCCTGCCTGCACTGGCCCAAGGACTACGGCGGCGCCGCCCGCACCCCGATCGAGCGGGTGATCTGGGGCCAGGAGGAAGGCATTTACGGCTCGCTCTCCAGCCCCTTCATCATCGGGCACGGCATGTGCGGGCCCACCGTGATGGCCTGGGCCTCCGAGGACCACAAGCGCCGCCTCCTGCCGCCCCTGGCCTCGGGCGAGGAGATCTGGTGCCAGCTCTTTTCCGAGCCCGCCGGCGGCTCCGACCTCGCCGGCCTACGCACCAGCGCGGTCAAGGCCGATGACGGCTCCGGGGACTGGATCATCAACGGCCAGAAGATCTGGACCAGCGGCGCCCAGCACTCGCAGTGGGGCCTCCTGATCACCCGGACGAACCCGGACGCGCCCAAGCACAAGGGCCTGACCATGTTCTTCCTGAGCATGTCGACCCCCGGGGTCGAGGTGCGGCCGATCAAGCAGGCCAACGGGCAGTCGGGCTTCAACGAGGTCTATTTCACCGACGTGCGCATCCCGGACGACCAGCGCCTGGGCGCCGTCGGCCAGGGCTGGGAGGTCTCGCTGACCACCCTGATGAA
>CAIMLY010000159.1 GCA_903842425.1 uncultured Alphaproteobacteria bacterium
CGACCCCCACGCCGCGCACGACGCCCCCGGCGGCGGTGGTCCCGTCCCGGCCCGCCAGTCCCGCCGCGCCCGCCCGCGCCGCGCCCGCCCGCACCGCCCCCGGAGCGGTGGCGAAGGAAACGCCAGGGACCCGGCCGGCAGGGGCGACCCCATGAGCGCCGTCGCCCGTCCGCTGCGCGTCGTGCGCTGGGTTGGCCTTCCCCTTCTGGTCGCCCTCCTGGCCAGCCTGCTGCTCGCCGCGCCGATCCGGGTCCTGGGCCTGCCCCTGCCCGAGCCGGTCTTCCTGATGGTGCCCGCCTTCGCCTGGGCGATGATCCGCCCGGCCGCCGCGCCGGCCTTCGCCCTCCTGGCGGGCGGCCTTGTCCTCGACGGCCTCTGGGGAGCGCCCACGGGACTTTGGTCGATATCCCTGCTGTCCGCCTACCTGCCCGTCCTGGCTCTTCGGAACACCCTGGCCGGCCAGTCGCCCGTTGTGCTCGCCGTCTGGTACGCCCTGGCCTGCCTGCTCGCCCAGGCGGTTGGCTGGGCCCTGGCGGGCTGGATCGCAGGTGCGCCGCCCTCCCTCGCCGCCGCCGGCCTGCAGTGGCTGGCCACCGTCCTCCTCTTTCCCTTCGCCGAGCCCATGATCGAGCGCTTCCGCGATGCGGACGTCCGGTTCCGCTGACCCCCGTGACCCAGCCCTCGATCATCCTCTCCGACGTCAACGCCCGGCAGAGCGTCTTCCATCGCCGGACCTTCCTGCTGGGCGGCGGCATCGCCCTGGGGGTGTCCACCCTGGCGGGACGTCTGGCCTACCTGCAGCTGGTCGAGAACGCCCGCTACGCCAAGCTGTCCACCTCCAACCAGTTCAACTTCCGGCTGGTCCCGCCGCCCCGGGGACTGATCACCGACCGCAACGGCGCCATCCTCGCCACCAACCGGCCCAATTTCCGGCTGCTCTACGCCCGCCAGAAGGAGCAGGACCCCGAGGCGATGGTGGCCACCCTGGCCAGCTACGTGCCGATGGACGACGCCCGCCGACAGCGCATCCTCCGGGATCTTGGCAACGCTCCGCGGAACACGCCGGTGGCCATCATGGAGGACATCACCTGGGAGCAGTTCTCGGCGGTCAACATCCGCGCCACCGAACTGCCGGGCGTGACCGCCGACATGGGCGAGGTGCGGGTCTATCCCCACGGCGGCGCCTTCGCCCATGTGGTCGGCTACGTGGCCAAGGTGAACCGGGAGGACATCACCGAGACCGGCCCGAACGCCGAGCCCATCATGCTGCACCCGGGCTTCCGGATCGGTCGCCAGGGGCTTGAGAAGGCGTTGGACCTGGAGCTGAGGGGCCGCCCCGGCGCCCAGAAGGTGGAGGTCGACGCCCGAGGGCGGCAGGTCCGCCTGGCGCCCGGCGGCGACATCCCGCCCACCGCGGGCAAGGAGGTCCAGCTGAGCCTCGACATGGACCTGCAGCTGCGGGGCCTGGAGATGTTCGGCGAGGAGAGCGGGGCGGCGGTGCTGATGGACTGCCGTTCGGGGGACGTCCTGACGATGGTGTCGGCGCCCAGCTTCGACGCCAACCGCTTTGTCCGGGGCCTGGGCGGGGCCGAGTACAAGGCGCTGTCGGAGTACGATCACAAGCCGCTGTTCAACAAGGCGCTGACCGCCACCTACCCGCCGGGCTCGACCTTCAAGACCCTGGTCGCTGTGGCGGCCCTCGAGCACGGCATTGACCCCACCATGACGGTCAGCTGCCCCGGATACTGGAACTTCGGCAACCGGCGCTGGCGGTGCGACGGCGTGCACGGCCGGACCAACATGCACGACGCCATCGCCTCGTCCTGCGACACCTATTTCTACATCGTCTCCCTCAAGCTCGGGCCCGACCGGATCGCCGAGGTGGCCCGGCGCTTCGGCCTGGGCCAGACCTATGACCTTGGCATTCCCGGCCAGAAGAAGGGGCTGGTCCCGGACACGGAGTACAAGCGCCGGAACTTCCGCCGCGACCCGGTCTGGCATCCCGGAGAGACGCCCAGCATGGGGATCGGCCAGGGCTACACCCTGGTCAACGCCCTGCAGCAGTGCGTCGCGGCGGCGCGGATGGCCAACGGCCGCAAGGCCCTGGTTCCCCGCCTGATCCGCTCGGTCGGCGGGGTTCCGCGGCCAGACGCCTCCGAGGCCCCGGACCTGGGCCTTGACCCGTCCCACCTGGCCCTTGTCCGCGAGGCCATGGGGTCGGTGACCACCCGGGGAACCGCGGCCCGGACGGGACAGATCGGCCTGGGGGACATCCGCATGTCCGGCAAGACGGGGACCGCCCAGGGCTACAATTACAACGGTGGACGCGGTGTCCACGGCACCAACGGGCCCTGGCGCCTGCGCGACCACGCCTGGTTCGTCGGCTTCGCCCCCCACGACACGCCCCGCTACGCCGTGGCGGTGCTGGTCGAGCACGGCGGCTTCGGCGCCCAGGCGGCGGCCCCAAGGGCCAGGGACCTCATGCGCCTCGCCCTCCTGAAGGATCCCGAGCTTCGCGGCCGGATCGAACGCCCGCCAGCCCCGCCGGTTGCGGTGGCGGACAGCGGCGGCCCGGCGGAAGGCGGCCCGGCGTGAGCTTCGCCGGCCTCACCTCCCGCGCCGAACGCGGCCGGCTGATCGACAAGGTCGTCCAGATCGACGGCGTCTTCTGCCTGGCCCTTATCCTGATCGCCGGGGCGGGCGCCCTGATGATGTTCTCCATCGCCGGCTCCAGCTGGGAGCCCTGGGCGGCGAACCATATCACCCGCTTCGGGGTGGCCCTCGTCATGATGGTGGTGCTGGCCGTGATCGACCTGAGGGTCTGGGCGGCCATCGCCTATCCGCTCTACGCCGTGAGCCTGGTCCTGCTGATCGCTGTTGAACTGGTGGGCGACGTCCGCCTCGGCGCCCGGCGCTGGCTGGACCTTGGCCCCCTGGGCAGCTTCCAGCCCTCCGAGATCATGAAGCTGGGCCTTGTCCTGGCCCTGGGCCGCTTCTACCACGGCCTCTCGGCGGAGCGGGCCCGGCTGTCCTGGTGGCTCCTCATCCCGGCGGTCATGATCGGCGCGCCGACCCTGCTTGTGGCGCACCAGCCAGACCTCGGGACCGCCGTCCTCCTGGCCCTGACCGGGCTGACCGTCGTGATCCTGGCGGGCCTGTCCTGGAAGGTCATCCTCGCCGGCGCCGGGCTGGTCCTCGCCGCGCTGCCGCCTTTCATCCTCTTCGTCCTGCACGACTACCAGAGGCAGAGGATCCTGACCTTCATGAACCCGGAGAGCGACCCGTCCGGGTCCGGCTACCACATCCTGCAGTCCAAGATCGCCCTCGGCTCCGGCGGTCTCCTGGGCAAGGGCTACGGCCTGGGCTCGCAGAGCCAGCTCAACTTCCTGCCCGAGAAGCAGACCGACTTCATCTTCGCCACCCTGGCCGAGGAGTTCGGCTTTGTTGGGTGCCTTGCCGTTCTGGTGCTCTACGCCGGGGTAATCTTCATGGCCCTGCGCACCGCCTCCCTGGCTCACTCCCACTTTGGCCGGCTGACGGCGGCGGGGGTGACCTCGACCTTCGCCCTCTACCTGCTGATCAACGGGGCTATGGTGATGGGCATGGCGCCCGTGGTGGGGGTGCCCATGCCGCTCCTGTCCTACGGTGGCTCGGTCATGCTGACCGTCATGATCGGCTTCGGCCTGGTCCAGTCCGTGCGGGTGCACCGCTACACCGAGGTCACCGCCTCCAAGAGCTCGCTGATCTAGCGGGTCGGGGGATTGGCGTCTTTGGAAGCGCCGGTGACCCCCTCCGGCCCGCTTCGCGGTCCACCTCCCCCTGGGGGGAGGAATGACAGAGCCATTGCTCCCCCAAGGGGGAGGTGGCGCGCGCAGCGCGACGGAGGGGGTCTGCGGCGCTAGATCAGCGAGCTCTTGGAGGCGGTGACCTCGGTGTAGCGGTGCACCCGCACGGACTGGACCAGGCCAAAGCCGATCATGACGGTCAGCATGACCGAG
>CAIMLY010000160.1 GCA_903842425.1 uncultured Alphaproteobacteria bacterium
CGTACAGCCGGACGCGCAGGTTCTTCATCGCCTTGTCGCGGTTGACGTGCTGCGACTTCTCCGACGAGGTCACCACGATACCGGTGGGCAGGTGGGTGATGCGCACCGCGGAGTCGGTCTTGTTGACGTGCTGGCCGCCGGCGCCTGAGGACCGGTAGGTATCGATGCGCAGGTCCGCCTCGCGGATCTCGATGTCCACGTCCTCCACCTCGGGCAGGACGGCGACGGTGGCGGCCGAGGTGTGGATGCGCCCGCCGGCCTCGGTTTCGGGCACGCGCTGGACCCGGTGGACGCCGCTCTCGAACTTCAGCCGGCCGAAGACGCCCTCGCCGGTGATGGAGGCGATGATCTCCTTGTAGCCGCCGACCTCGCCCTCGGAGACGGAGTCGATCTCGACCCGCCAACCCTGCAGGGCGGCGTAGCGCTGGTACATGCGGAAAAGGTCTCCGGCGAAGAGGGCGGCCTCGTCGCCGCCGGTGCCGGCGCGGACCTCCAGGATGGCCGAGGCGTTCTCGTCGCGGTCCCGGGGGGCGAGCAGCAGGGCGACCTGGCGCTCAAGCTCCGGGAGGCGGGCCTTCAGGGTCTCCAGCTCGTCCCGAGCGAGGGCGGACATTTCAGCGTCGCCCGAGGCGGCCATCTCTTCAAGTTCGGGCGCCTCGCCCCGCACCCGCTCCAGGGACCGGACGGCCTCGACCACGGGCTTCAGTTCGGCGTGCTCGCGGGACAGGCGCACGATCTCTGCGCCGTCCGAGGCGGCGGACATCCGGGCCTCGATCTCGTGGAAGCGGCCGAGGACCTGGTCAAGGCGGGCTTGGGGAAGTCGCACGGTGCGGGATCTTCAGGGAGGGGCGGGAGGCAGGCTTCTAGCCCGCGGCGTCCGGCTTGCCAAATCCCCGGATCGCTCCGGCGGAAGTCGGGGCGACCCGGATGGGGGTCGCCCCGGATCCGGTTGGGATCAGACGCGAACGCCGCTCAGCGCGGCGTTGCCGAAGGCGCCGAGCTTGACGTTGCCCGAGAGGCTGTCGCCGCTGACGGTGGCTTCGAACTCAAGGGTCATGGGCATGGGGCTGGTGATGGCCGAGGACCAGATCAGCTTGTCGCCGTCGACCTTGCCGGTGATGTCCTGGTCGCCCATGCGGCCGCTGGTCTTGCCAGTGAAGGTGTCGCCACTGGTGGTGATGGAAGCGTTCACTTCCTGGGCGCCCATCGGGGTGTTGATCGTGATCTTCCAGTTGCCGTCCGCAGACATCGCTCTCTCCTCATTGCGAAGCGGCGCCCCATCAAGCCTTGCGAGGCCTTGCAGGCGGCGCTTCCGTTCGCCATCGACGGACCCGCCGCGGCAGCCAGTTTAGGTGGGGCTTTGGGGCGCGCGTTCAAGCTCGGCGGCGCGCTGCTCCACCAATTCCACGATATGGTCGACCATCCGGTCGTTGTCCATCTTGTGATCGGCCTTGCCGGCCAGGTAGACCATGCCCGAACCCTTGCCGCCGCCGGTGAAACCGACGTCGGTCATCAGGGCCTCGCCCGGTCCGTTGACCACGCAGCCGATGATGGAGAGGCTCATGGGCGTGGCGATGTGGGCCAGCCGGGCTTCGAGGGTCTCCACGGTGCGGATCACGTCGAACCCCTGCCGGGCGCAGGACGGGCAGGCGATGATGTTCACGCCCCGGTGGCGCAGGCCGAGGGACTTGAGCAGGTCAAAGCCGACCTTGACCTCCTCCACGGGATCCGCCGCCAGGGAGACGCGCAGGGTGTCGCCGATGCCGGCCCACAGCAGGGCGCCCATGCCGATGGACGACTTCACCGTCCCAATGCGCTGGCCGCCCGCCTCCGTGACGCCGATGTGCAGCGGGCAGTCGATGGCCTCGGCCAGCATCTGGTAGGCGGCCACGGTCATGAACAGGTCCGAGGCCTTCACGCTGATCTTGAACTCGTGGAAGTCGTGGTCCTGCAGGATGCGGGCGTGGTCGAGGGCGCTCTCGACCATGGCGTCGGGGCAGGGCTCGCCATACTTTTCCAGGAGGTGGCTCTCCAGGCTGCCGGCGTTGACGCCGATGCGGATGGAGCAGCCGTGATCCCGGGCGGCCTGGATCACCTCGCGCACCCGGTCCGGACTGCCGATGTTGCCCGGATTGATCCGCAGACAGGCGGCTCCGGCCTTCGCCGCCTCGATCCCGCGGCGGTAGTGGAAGTGGATGTCGGCGACGATGGGGACCTTCGACGCCTTGACGATCTGGGACAGGGCGGCGGTCGAGGCCTCGTCGGGACAGGAGACCCGGACGATGTCGGCCCCCGCCTCCTCCAGCTGCCGGACCTGGTCGATGGTCGATGCCGCATCCGCCGTCAGGGTGTTGGTCATGGACTGGACGCTGATGGGGGCGTCTCCGCCGACCTCGACGCTCCCGACCCGGATCTTGCGGCTCTTGCGGCGGACGATGGTGCGCCAGGGGCGCAGGGCGTGGGTCTCGGACATGGCGTGAGAATAGGGGCGCCGACAGCGAAACCCAAGGGCGGCCCATCCCAAGAGCGGCTCATCCCAAGAGCGGCTCAGGGGGAGGGGGGAAGGACGATGGAACCGGCCGGGGTCCGACCCGCGGGCAGCACACCCCTGGCCCGGTCATCCACGAAGATGGCGACGACGCCGGCCTCCACCGTCTCGAAGGTGACCCTGGCGCCCGCAGGCGTCCGGTAGGCCTCCCCGGCCGCGAGGGGCCGGGCGAACCAGGCCGCCCCGTCCGGGCCCCAGACGATGAGGGTGGTCGGCCGCCGGGCCTGCAGGACCAGTCGCCCGGCTCCGGCCGGGGCGCCGTTGACGGCGCCGCGCGGAGCAAAGGTCTCACCCAGGTCCAGGAGGGTGGGGTCTTCAGTCGCCGCCAGGCCTTCCGGCAGGGCCGCTGAGAGCTGGGCCTCCAGTCCTGGTGTCAGGTAGGGGGGCGGGGCGTTGGACTCCACCGGGGCGGGCAGGGGCGCGCCCAGGCTCATCGGTCCCGCCGGCGCCGCCGGGGTCGCGGTCACGGCCACGACCGCGGCGGGTCGCCGGGCCTCGTCGTGAAGGGCGCCCCGCCGGATCAGGTTCCAGGCAATGATGGCCGAGAGGATCAGCAGGCCGGCCAGGGTCATCAGGCGCAGGCGCGGATCTGCCATGCGCCGCACCCCGACAGGTGGGCGGAGGGCGTCGTTGCGATCGGGGTCATCGGCCTTGAACCGGGCGATGGCCGCGTCCCCGGGGAAGCCCAGGGCCTGGGCGTAGGCCCGGATGTAGCCGATGGTGAAGGGCCGGCTGGGCAGGTCCTGCAGCCGGAGGGCCTCGATGGCCTCTACATAGGCCGGGCGGATCCGGGTCAGGGCGGCGATGTCGGCCAGGCTCAGGCCGCGGGACTCCCGGATGGCGCGCAGTGCGGCGCCGACGTGCTCGCCATCCTGCAGGTCCGGCGCGGGCGCAGGCGTCCCGGCGTCCCTTTCACCTTCCTCAGCCATGGCGGCGACGACCCTCCGAGCGCGTGTCGCCGATAGCACGGCGGCGCAGGCCCGCCAATTGCGCCCCGGGGACCCGGTGTCAGACCGCCAGATAGAGCTTGCGGGCCAGGGTCTCGACCTCATTGCGGATCGAGCCCGCGGTGCTGCGGATCAGGCTCTGCACCCCCCGCCGCGCCGCAGCCCGGTCGCAGGAAAGGACCATCTGCTTCACGGGTCCGATGCCGGCCGGGGGCATGGACAGGGCTTCGAAACCCAGGGCCACCAGCACGAAGGCCTCGAGGGGGCGGCCCGCCATCTCGCCGCAGACCGAAACCGGCGTGCCGGTCTCGGCGCAGGCCTTCTGGATCATCTCCAGGGCCCTCAGGGCCGGGGGAGACAGGAAGTCGTATCTCTCGGACACCCGGGGGTTCCCGCGGTCCGCGGCGAAGAGGTACTGCATCAGGTCATTGGTGCCGACACTGACGAAGTCGGTCATCGGCAGCAGGGCGTCCAGGTGCCAGATCACCGAGGGCGCCTCGATCATGGCGCCGACGTCCAGCCGGGCGGGTTCGGGCCGTCCCCGGCGATGGGCCCAGGCCACTTCCTGGTCCACCAGGGCCCTCGCCGCGCGGAACTCGTCGACGCTGGCGACCAGCGGGAACATGATCTTCAGAGGCCGCCCCTGGGCGGCGGCGATGAGCGCCCGCAACTGGAGTCGCAGGAGGGCGGGGCGGTCCAGGCCCATGCGCACGGCGCGCCAGCCCAGGGCCGGGTTGTCCTCCCGCTCGGCCTCCATGTAGGGCAGGACCTTGTCCCCCCCGAGGTCCAGGGTCCGGAAGGTGACGGGCCGTCCGTTGGCCGCATCCATCACCCGGCTGTAGAGGGCGGTCTGGGCCGTCAGGCGCGGCATCTCCTCGGCCACCATGAACTGGAACTCGGTGCGGAAGAGACCGATCCCCTCGGCGCCCGCCTCGCCCAGCATGTCCAGGTCGACATCGAGGCCGGCGTTCATCAGCAGCTGGATCTTGGCCCCGTCCAGGGTGACCGCGGGCCGGTCCCGCAGGCGGGCGAACTCGGCGCGCCTCTGGAGGCGCACGTCGAGCCGGGCCTTGAGGGCCTTCACCACGTCCGGGCGTGGGCGCAGGTAGGCCTCGGCCGTCTCGGCGTCGACGATGACCGTGTCGCCCTCCGAGACCTTGTCCCGCAGGCCGGCCAGGCGACCAACGCAGGGGATGTCCAGGGCGCGGGCCACGATCGCCGCATGGCTGGCGGTCGAGCCCTCCTCGAGGAGCAGGCCCTTCAGCCGTGTCCGGTCGTATTCGAGCAGGTCCGCGGGCCCCAGGTTCCGGGCGATGAGGATGGCGTTTTCCGGCAGGTCGCGGACCAGGCCGGCGTCACCCGCCAGGTGACGCAGCAGCCGGTCGGCCAGGTCCTCGAAGTCGTGGAGCCGCTCGCGCAGGTAGGGATCCCTGGCCTGGCCCAGGCGGGCGCGGTGCTCGGAACGGACCCGCTCCACCGCCGCCTCGGCGGTGAGGCCGTTGCGGACCGCATCCTCCAGCGAGCGTCGCCAGCCCCGGTCATGGGCGAACATCCGGTAGGTCTCAAGGACCTCGTAGGAGGCCTCCACCAGGCCGTGCTGGCCCTCGAGCATGCTGTCGATCTGGGCCTGGAGGGTCGTGATGGCGGCCTTGAGGCGTTCCTCCTCGGCGGCGACGTCCTCGGCCAGGAGGTCGGAGGGGGCCACCGGGGGCTCGTGCAGGACCGCGACGCCCAGGGCGAGCCCCTCGGCGAAGCGCGCGCCCTTCAGCCGCTCGGGCTTCTTCGGCACGAGGTCGATGTTCTGGAGCGACCCCTCCGCCGCCAGCTCGCCGCCCGCCACCATCTCGGCCAGGACCATGGCGATGATCTGCAGGTCCTCGACCTCGTCCTCGGAATAGACCCTCTCGGTCCGGTTCTGCACGACCAGCACGCCGATGGCCCGGCCGCCGCGCAGCAGGGGCACGCCCATGAAGGCGTGGAAGGGGTCCTCACCGGTCTCGGGGCGGTAGGAGAAGGCCGGGTGGTTGGGCGCATCCGACAGGTTCAGCGGCCGGCCCAGCCGCATGATCTCGCCCACCAGGCCCTCGCCCGGCTTCATGCGGGTCAGGTGCACCGCGTCGGGAGAGAGGCCCTCCGTGGCGAAGAGCTCCATGTCGCCGTCCGCCTGGCGCATGTAGAGCGAGCAGACCTCGGCCACCATCGACCGGGCGATGATGCGCACCACCATGTCCAGGCGCGCCTGGACAGGTCCGCCTGAGGCCAGGGCCTCGCGGATCTGCCGGAGCAGGCTGCGCTGCCCCCGGACGGCGAAACTGGCGGTCGAAGTCGGCAATGGCCCCTCGCGACAGGGGGAAACCCTCTTCCCCGCCGCCTTCTAGCAGCAAGGGGTGACAGAACGGAAAACAAATGCCCGTGCAGGAGGCGCTCGGCCGCCAGGCGCCTGTTTTTCAGGCGGCGGGCTCAGTCCGGGGCCCCGGGGCAGGCCAGGGGCGCCGCGCGGGTGATCTCCTGGGCCGCCGCCTTCACATCGGCCTGGTAGGCCGGGGCCTTCGAGACCCGGTCGTAGACGGCCATCCCCAGCATGCGCCCTGCGGCGACGTCGCTGGGCCAGTGCACCCGGCAGTCGACCCGGTGCTGCCCGACCCCGGCGCCCCAGGCGCGGATGGCGTCCGAGCGGGCGGGCGCCGCGTCGGAGAGGGCCAGGGCCAGGAGCCAGCCGATGCCGGCGTGCCCGCTGGGATACGAGAAGCCCAGCTTGTCGCCCTGTCCTGCGGCGACCAGGGGGTCGCAGGCCGGGCCGCCGTCCGCCGTGAAGGGCCGGGGCCGCTTGTAGGTGGTCTTGGCCTGGTCCATCGGAACCACGAAGTCGGCCATCAGGGTCATCATCAGTTTCTGGACAGCGGGGGTCTTCTCCGCGGACACCTGGACCCCGACGGCGCAGGACAGCGACTGCATGAAGTTGGCGTCGGGGATGCGGGCCTCCCGGATCGCGCCCTTCCAGGCGGTTCCGCCGACTCCCGCCCGCGCCGCCGCAGCGGCTGTCCGGTCGAACGCCTCCTGGCTGGAGCCCGCCTCGGGCGGCGGGGGCAGGAGCCGCACCGCATCAATGGGCGGTTGTCCCGACAGGTAGCCTCCACGGGTCTGGGCGGTCCCCATCGTCGCCGGCGCGGCGGCGAGGACCAGGAAGGCGAGGGCGAAGGCAAGGCGCATGTCTGGGCTCCGTGGGGCGGCGGGGATCAACCTCCAGGTTAAGCGCATTGTCGCCGCGCCGCCACGCCGTCATAGTCCTGTCAAAGGGCGCCCGAGCGTGCGCCTTCGGGGACTGGGGGGAATCACATGCGCTACCGGCTGGCCGCCCTGGGCGCGGTCCTGATGATTGCCGGGGCGCTCCTCGCGGCCCGGGTCCAGACTTCGGGCGGGGTCGAGGTCCGTGAGGCCCGGTGGCGGACCGCCGAGGGCGCCGTCATGTCGGGCCTTCTCTATCGTCCGCCGGGGCTGGAGGGCGGTCGCCGCGCACCCGCCGTCCTGCTCAGC
>CAIMLY010000161.1 GCA_903842425.1 uncultured Alphaproteobacteria bacterium
CAACGCCGGGGCCCCGAGGCGGCTCAACCTGAGCGAGGCTGACAAGCTGGCCCTCGTCGCCTTCCTCGGGACCCTGACGGACACCGCCCTGATCCAGGATCCGAAGTTCTCGAACCCCTTCTGATCGGGCCCTTCTGATCGGGACGGCCTCCGGGGCTCAGTACAGGACGCGCTCGACCTTCAGGCCGTCGCGGGCCAGCAGGTCCTGGACGCTGTCCTTGCCGGCCAGGTGCCCGGCGCCGACGGCGACGAAGACCACCCCGGGGCTGTCCATGCGGGCCTTCAGGTCCTTCGCCCAGCGGGCGTTGCGCTCGGTCAGCAGGATGCGGGCGGTCTCGGGGGTCGACTTCATCTCCTCGTTCATGAGGCGCCCGGTCTCGTCGGCCTCGCCGCGCGTCCAGTGGTCGATAAGCCGCGTCATCATCGCAAGGCTCTCGTCGCGCCGGTAGGCGATGTCGCGGATTCCCCGCAGTTGCTCGGCCTCCGGCGTTGAGTCCAGCATGGAGAACTGCTGTTCGGGGGTCTCGAAGGCCGTGATCCGCTTGCCCGACTTCCGGGCCGCCTGGGTCAGCACCTCCTCCGATCCGCTCTTCGGGTCCATGCCGGCCTTCATGTACATCACCGCCGCTGCCTGGACGGAGATGAACCAGGGCTCGAGGGGCTCAAGCTGTCCCGCGGGCAGCCCAACCTCATTCATTGCCTTGACGTAGGCCGCGTGGTCCTCCGGCGTGAGTCTCTGGGCCATGGTCCGGCCCTGCGGGTCGACGGCCAGCTTCATGATGAGGGGGGCGAGGCTGGCCGGGTCATCCACGGGCAGGAGTTCCATCCTCAGTTCGTCGGACGCATTAAAGGCGTCGGCGACCGCCTCGTCGAACCAGGCCAGGTCCTTGGGCAGGAGGTGGACGGTCCCGAACAGGTAGACGGTGGTGTCGGCGTCGCGCACCACCCAGAGGGCGGGGTCTGCGTCGCGCGCCTTTGGGGCGTCTGCGAAGGCGGGCGCGGCGAGGGCCAGGGCGCCGGCCAGGGCGGCGAGGAAGCGTTTCATGAAAGGTCTCCGCAAAGGGGGGTCAGCCCAGCCGCCGGCGCAACTTGAGGCCGACGTAGGCGATGAGGGTGACGATGACGGTGGCAAGGGCGACGGCCAGGACGTCGGGCGTCGGGGCAAGGCCGCGAGCCGCCGCCGAGTACCAGCCAGCAGCGATAAGAACGTGGGCGTTCAGCCCCGCATAGGCGGCCCAGAGGTTGTCCTGAACCTCGACCTCGTCGACGCCCTGCAGGTACCAGACGTTGATCACGACGGTCATGACGACAAGGGCGGCCATCATGGCCCAGAAGGCGAGAGGCGGAAGCTCGGCGCCAAGGCGTTTGCCTGCAACGCCAACCGCAACGCCAAAGAGGAGGCCGGCCCCCAGGGTCGTGATCCAGATGTTCCGGATTCTCCGGCTGCGCTGGCGCAGGCGCGCCTCGCCAGTCAGGACCTGGGGGGAGGGGGTTTCTGGTGAGGTCATGGTCGTTTGTCCTGTCTTCTGGGGTCAGGCTTCGCCGCCGTCGAAGACCTGCTCGATGGGCAGGCCGAATTCGCGGGCGATGCGGAAGGCGAGGCTGAGGGAAGGGTCGTGCTTGCCGGTCTCGATGGCGTTGACCGCCTGGCGGGAGACGTCGATGCGTCCCGCCAGCTCGGCCTGGCTCCAGCCCCGCTCGGCCCTCAGAAGTCTGAGTCGATTGTTCATGGCGTCCCGTGGTGTAAAGTTACCCTGACAATATGTCAGTCTAACCTGACCATGTCAAGTCAACCTGACACCGCCTTGCACCCGGGCCCGTGGCGACCGCCAAACAAGGCCGCTCCGGCGCCGCCTGAGCCGGCCTCACCGACGGTCGGCCAGCCAGCTGCGGATGGTGCGGTTCACCAGGGCCTCGGCGTCGTGCTGCACGAAGTGATCGGCGTCGGGGATCATCAGCAGGGTGGTGTCCCGGGCCACGTGGTCCCAGGTCCCGGCGTGGCCGGCGGCGGCCAGGGCCTTGTCCTTCATGCCATGGATGACCAGGACCGGCGCCTGCACGGGCGGTGGGGCGGAGGCGGTGACGGGCGCAGCCGCGCCTGAACCGGACGGATAGTTGGCCCGGTAGTAGTTCAGCATGCCCGCCAGGCTTGAGCGCCGGAAGGCCTCGACATAGCCGGAGCGTTCCGCCGGGTCCTTGACCCAGCCGGCCAGGCCCTCGGCGGTGAGGTTCTTCTCGAAGCCCGGCGTCTGGAAGTTGCGGGCGTACTGGCTGTTCTTCTGCTGCTCGGCGTTGCCGGCCATCTCGCGTCCGAAGCCGGCGGGATGGGGCACGCTCAGGATGACCAGCCGGTTGACCAGGTCGGGCCTCTGGATGGCCACCTGCCAGGCGATGGCGGCGCCCCAGTCATGGCCCACCACCACGGCGTCCTTCGCCCCCTCGGCGGCGATGACCGCGGCCACGTCGCCGACCAGGTTGGGCATGGCGTAGGCTTCGACCCCCTCGGGCTTGTCCGAGAGGTTGTAGCCCCGCCCGTCGAGGGCCGCGGTGCGGTAGCCCGCCGCCTGAAGGACGCCCATCAGGGGCTTCCAAGTGGCCCAATAGTCCGGAAAGCCGTGGATCATCACCACCAGCGGGCCCTTGCCGTCCACCACGTAGTGGATCCGGACCCCGCCATTCTCGGCGTAGCGCTCCTGCGGGGCGGCGGCGGCGGCGGCGCGTCCGGCGCCGAAGGCGAGGGCGGCCAGGCCCGCAAGGGCGGAGACGGCGGCGAGGCGGGTCTTGCGGCGCATGGCTGAACTCCGGGGAGCCTTGACCCCGCACGGTAAGCGCGACGCCGAGGCCGGACAAGCGGACCGCCCGGCCTGCTGGACAGGCGGACGGCAGGCCGTAACATGTGGCTCTAAGGGTCCGGGCGCCAGCGTCGCCGGGGCCCGCAAGGGGGAATTCATGTCCAGGTTCACCATCCGGCTCGCCGCCGCCGCCGCCGTCCTTGCAGCCGCCTCAGGCGCCGCCCAGGCCGCTACACTGGCCGTGACGCCCGGCCCCGGTGCGCAGGAACGGCTGCAGACCGCCCTGCTGGACGCCAAGCCCGGCGACACCGTGCAGATCGCCGCCGGCCGCTACGACCTGACCGACGGTCTCTCCCTGGACGTCGACGGCGTCACCGTGGCTGGCGCCGGCCCGGGCGCGACGGTGCTGTCCTTCAAGGGGCAGAAGGGCGCCGGCGAGGGCCTGCTGATCACCTCCGACCGGGTCACGGTGAAGGACCTGGCGGTGGAGGACACCCGCGGCGACGGGATCAAGTCCAAGGGCGCGGACGACATCCGCTACCTCAACCTGCGGGTCGAGTGGACCGGCGGCCCGAAGGAGACCAACGGCGCCTACGGGGTCTATCCCGTTTCGTCAGAGCGCGTGCTGATCGACGGAGTGGTGGTGAAGGGCGCCTCGGACGCCGGCATTTATGTCGGCCAGTCCAGGCACATCGTGGTGCGCAACAGCCGGGCCGAGTTCAACGTCGCCGGGATCGAGATCGAGAACTCCATGTTCGCCGACGTCCACGACAACGTCGCGACCCGCAA
>CAIMLY010000162.1 GCA_903842425.1 uncultured Alphaproteobacteria bacterium
CAGCACGTCGCCGGCGTCCTGCGGACGGACGGTGAGGATCAGGCCGACACCGCAGTTGAAGGTGCGGCGCATTTCCGCGTCGGCCACGCCGCCCGCCTGCTGCAGCCAGCCGAACACCGGGGGTGGGGTCCAGGCGTTCCAGTCGAAGCGGGCGACCAGGCCCTCGGCGATCACCCGGGGCGGGTTCTCGATGAGGCCGCCGCCGGTGATGTGCGCGCAGGCGCTGACCCGGCCGGCCCGGATCTGCGGCAGGACCTGGCGGACATAGATCCGGGTCGGCCGCATCAGGGCTGAGGCCAGGGTCTCGTCATCCGAAAAGGGCGAGGCGGCGCTCCACTCCAGGCCGCTCCGCTCGACGATGCGCCGGATCAGGGAATAGCCGTTGGAATGGGGACCGGAGGAGGCGAGGCCGATGATCACGTCGCCCGCCTTCTGGTCGCCCAGCCGGGGCAGGACCGCGCCGCGCTCCACCGCCCCGAGGGAAAATCCCGCGAGGTCATAGTCGCCCGCCGCGTACATGCCCGGCATCTCGGCCGTCTCGCCGCCCGCCAGGGCGCACCCGGCCTGGCGGCAGCCCTCGGCGATGCCGGCGACCACCCGGGCCGCGGCCTCCACGTCGAGCTTTCCAGTCGCAAAGTAGTCGAGGAAGATCAGGGGCTCGGCCCCCTGGGCCAGCAGGTCGTTGACGCACATGGCCACCAGGTCGATGCCTACCGTGTCGTGCTGGCCGGTCTCGATGGCGATCTTGAGCTTGGTGCCGACGCCGTCGGTGGTGGACACGAGCAGGGGATCGGTAAAGCCGGCGGCCTTCAGGTCGAACAGGGCCCCGAACCCGCCCAGGGATCCGTCGGCGCCTGGCCGGCGCGTGGCCTTCGCCAGGGGCTTGATCCGGTCCACCAGGGCGGCGCCGGCGTCGATGTCCACACCCGCCTGGGCATAGGTGAGACCGTCCTGACGCTCGCTCATGGCCGAACCTTTCAATAAAATCCCCGTCGGGCTTGCAGACTCGGCCCGGCGACGGCGTATAGCTAGCTCATGACCCCCATTACGACCACCGCCGAGCTAGAGACTTTCTGCGCCAAAGTCCGTGGGCAGGCCTTTGTGGCGGTGGATACCGAGTTCATGCGGGAAACCACCTACTGGCCCAAGCTCTGCCTGATCCAGGCGGCGACCCCGGACGCCGAGGCGGTGATTGACCCGCTGGCCCCGGGCCTCGACCTGGAGCCCTTCCTCGGGATCCTGCGGGACGCCTCCATCGTGAAGGTCTTCCACGCGGCCCGCCAGGACGTAGAGATCTTTAACAATCTCAAGGCGATACCGGCATCTCTCTTCGACACCCAGGTGGCCGCCATGGCGGCCGGCTACGGGGAGCAGATCGCCTACGACGCCCTTGTGCGCAACATGCTGAAGATCGAACTGGACAAGTCCAGCCGCTTCACGGACTGGGCGCGGCGGCCCCTGACGGAGAACCAGCTCACCTACGCCCTCGCGGACGTGACCCACCTGGCGGCCCTCTATCCGCGGCTGCGGGCCCGGCTTGAGACCGAGGGGCGGCTGGCCTGGGTCTCCGACGAGATGAAGTCGCTGTGCGATCCGGCCCTCTACGACGTTTCGCCCGAGAATGCCTGGCGCCGGCTCAAGCCGCGCAAGCAGACGGCCCGGTATCTCAGCGTGTACCGCGCCGTCGCCGCCTGGCGGGAGAAGACCGCCCAGCTGCGGGACCAGCCCCGCAGTCGGATCCTCAAGGACGACGCCATCGACGAGCTGGCCAGCCAGGCGCCCACCGACGCCACCCAGATGGAACGGCTCCGGTCGGTTCCCAAGGGCTTCGCCGGCTCCCGCTTCGGGCCTGAGCTGCTGGAGACCATCCGCGAGGCCCTTCGGGACCCGGAGGCGAGCGCACCTGTGGTGGAGCGGACCCGCGCGCCTCACAACCCGGCCTCCGGCGCCGTGGTTGAACTCCTGAAGGTCCTGCTGAAAGCGCGGTCGGAGGACGCCGGTGTGGCTTCCAAGCTGATCGCGACGGTCTCTGACCTCGAGCAGATCGCCCAGGATGATGCGGCGCAGACGCCGGCCCTGGAGGGCTGGAGACGCGAGGCCTTCGGCGCCGACGCCCTGCGCCTCAAGCGGGGCGAGCTGGCCCTGGTCCTTGACGGGACTCGCGTCCGTGTCGTGGAGGTCCGGCGGGCGCCGAGGCCAGCCCCCGAGGCATGAACCTCATCCTCAACATCCTCTGGTTCGTGCTTGGGGGCGTGATCTCCGGCACGCTCTGGATGCTGGCGGGCCTGCTTCTCCTGTTGACCGTGGTCGGGGCTCCCTGGGCCTTCGCCGCCTTCCGGATCGGTCGGTTCAGCTATGCGCCGTTCGGCCGCCAGGCGGTGTCCCGCGCGCGCCCCGACCTGGGAACAGGCTGCATGGGCGCCCTGCTGAACGTGGTGTGGCTGGTCCTGGGCGGCTGGTACCTGGCCATCCAGCACATCACCATCGGCGCGGGGCTTTGCCTGACGATCATTGGTATTCCCTTCGGCCTCCAGCATCTCAAGCTGGCCATCATCTCCCTGGCCCCCGTAGGGACCGAGATCGTCCGGACCTGACCGTCAGGCCAGGCCGACCTCGGACCGGTCCGCCTCGTTCATCAGGGCCTCGCCGGCGAGGTAGCGTTCGAGGTTGGCGATGAACTGTTCGTCCGCCCGCGGCTGGACCCCATCCCCTGAATTCGATGTGTGGGCGCTGAGCCGGATCTGGGGATGGCTCCAGATCCAGTGATCCTCGGGCAGGGGCTCCGTCTGGAAGACGTCGAGGACGGCGTGCGCCGGCCGACCGGCGTCCAGGCCCCGCCGCAGGGCGTCCTCGTCCACCAGTCCGCCCCGACCGATGTTGATGAGCAGGGCGCCCGGCTTCATGGTGGCGAAGAAGGCGTCATTGCAGAGGTCACGGGTCTCGTCGGTGAGGGCGCAGGCTAGGACCACGACGTCGGACTGGGGGAGGGCCTCTGCGATCCGCGACAGGGGCAGGGTGCGGTGCGCCAGTCCGGCGTCTGTCCCGCGGCGAACGACGGTCAGATCAACGCCGAAGGCCCGCGCGCGCTGGGCGATCTGCTCGCCGATGGCGCCGTAGCCCACCAGCAGCCAGCGGGTCTGGCTGACCTCGCGGTACTGGGTCCGGCCCCATTCCCGGCGCGCCTGGAGCTCCCGCTGGGCGTCGATGGGCACAATCAGCGCCAGGGCGTGGGCCAGGACATACTCGGCGATCACCACGCCCTGGGCCGAGGACTTCGTGATCCGGACTCCCTTCTCCATGATCCGGCGGAAGATGGGCAGGTCGAGGCCGGCGTTGAAGGTCTGCAGCCAGCGGACCGCCGGGCTGTCCAGCAGGGGGCGCATCAGGCTGGGGAGCAGGCCCGCCTGGTAAGCCTCCTGGGTGTTCCAGACGATCTCCGGCGCGAGGTCGCTCGCCGCCACCTCGGTCCCCCCGAGCCTGTACTGCCCCGCCTCGGGGACCGTGGCGATCTCGAGCCGCGGGGCGAGATGGGAGATCCTGTCCCGGATGCGGTCGTAGGCGGCCTGGGACATCAGGATCTGGGTCACGCGCGTCATCCCATCTGGAGGCGGATCTTGAGGGCCTGGGCAAGGGTCAGGGCCCGCTTGGCGGTCTGCTCGCCCAGGAGCATGTCTTCCCAGCCCTCCTCGGCCGAGAGGCGCAGCCTGTCATTCTCGACCGAGAGGGCGGCGTGACGCAGCACCTCCACGTTCCGCCCGGCGAGGTCGCAGCCAAGCCGGATCGCCGATCCCAGGGCCCGGGCGCGGAGCCGGCGCTCCGGCGAGAGCAGGCGGTTGATCACCTCGGGCTCCGGAGGCGTCGGCGCGGAGGCGTGACGGGAAAAGACCACGCTGGCCAGGAAGGCCCGTTCCGGGTGGGTCATGCCGGCGATGGGCGCCCGAAGGGCCTTCTCGAAGGCGAGGTCCGCCCTGTGGTCCGGGTGCAGCCGGGCGCCGAGGTCCGAGAGCCGGCAGGCCGCCGCCAGCAGGACCGGGTCGCGAAGGCCGAAGGCCGGCGGCAACTGGTCGAACACAGGCCGGATGAAGTCCTCAAGGGCCGGGCCCATCTCAGCGCTCAGGCCGCTCTGCGCGACCAGGGCCTCGCAGCCCTCGACCAGTGGATCCTGCGCCCGGATGGCTTCTGGCATGGACTCCAGGAGCAGCCCCTCGCGCAGGCCGAAGGCCGAGATCACCACCCGCTGGATCTCCAGGGCCTGGACCACCTCGGACAGCACCACGGCGGCGTAGGGCAGGGTGTCGAACCGCTTGCGCGACAGGCCCTGGATCCCTTCGAGGGAGGAGCGGGACTGCCGGGCGACGAAACGGCACATGTCCAGCAGGTCGGTTCGCTGGATCTCGTACTGGTGGGCGATGTGGAGGGGGTAACCCTCCAGTTCCATGTGCAGGAGGGCGAGGTTGCGCCAGGCGCCGCCAACGGCGTGGAACTCCCGCGAGGACAGGCGCTCTGCGTGCGGCTTCAGGGCCCGTGCGACCGTGCGCCGCACCCGGTCGGGGTCCATGGGCCTCGGTGCGCCCAGGGCGAGGGGGCCCAGCGGCAGGCTGACGCCCTGTCCCGGGTCGTCCAGCCGCACGAGCTCCAGGCTTGAGCCGCCAAGGTCGCCGGCCACGCCGCCGGCGTCAGCCTGGCCCGCCAGGACGCCCAGGGCGCCGTAGCGGGCTTCTTCCTCGCCGGACAGGACGCGGACCGAGATGCCGGTCTCCTCCTCGACGGCGCGGAGGAAGTTGCGGCTGTCCCGGGCCTCGCGCACGGCCGCGGTGGCGACGACGAAGGTCTCCCGGCTGCTCCAGCCCTGAAGGAGCACCCGGAAACGGCGCAGGACGGACATTGCCGTCTCGACCCCTTCAGGCGACAGCCGGCCAGTGGCCTGCAGGTCCCGGCCCAGGCCCGCCAGGGCCTTTTCGTTGTAGACGGTCCAGATGGCCCGGCCTTCGAGGCGATACACCACCAGTCGGATCGAGTTGGACCCGATGTCGATCACCGCCGCGTGCCGGGTCTCGGGGAGATCCGGCGCGACAGCGGACGGGGTTCGGTTAGGAGCGAGTCGCCACATGGTCGATTGCGCCGGGCAGGTCCTTCACCTTGTGTCCGCGTCCCGAGAGGCTGGGATTGGTCATGAAGTACTCGTGCGCCGAGAAGGCTCCCGGGTGATCCCAGGCGGGGTCCCGGCTATACCCGCCCGAAGCGTCCAGCGTCCAGCTTTGCGCCTCGTCCCGGATGTTGGCCACCAGGATCTGGTGCAGGACCTGCTGATGGACGGTCGGAGTCTCGACAGGGGCCAGGGCCTCCACACGCCTGTCCAGGTTGCGGGGCATCCAGTCCGCCGACGAGATAAAGACCCGCGCCTGGGCGGAGGGCATCCCGGCGCCGTTGGCGAAGGCGACGATTCGTGAGTGCTCCAGGAACCGGCCGACGATCGACTTGACGCGGATGTTCTCCGACAGGCCCGGCACGCCGGGGCGCAGGCAGCAGATGCCCCGGACCACCAGCTGGATGTCTACGCCGGACTGGCTGGCCTCGTAGAGGGCGTCGATGATCTCGGGATCCACCAGCGAGTTCAGCTTGGCCCAGATCGCCGCCGGCCGTCCGGCCCGGGCGTTGTCCGCCTCGCCGGCGATCATCCGCAGGAGATCCGACTTCATGGTGAGCGGGGAGAAGGACAGCTTCTCCATCCGCTGCGGCCGGGCGTAGCCGGTGATGTAGTTGAACAGGCGGGCGGAATCCCGGCCCAGGGCGGGGTCGGAGGTGAACAGCGACAGGTCCGTGTAGATGCGCGCGGTCTGCGGGTGGTAGTTGCCGGTCCCGAAGTGGCAGTAGGTCCGCAGCTGGTCTCCCTCGCGGCGCACCACCATCGAGAGCTTGGCGTGGGTCTTGTACTCCACGAAGCCGAAGACGACGTGGACGCCGGCGCGCTCGAGGTCGCGGGCCCACTTCAGGTAGGCCACCTCGTCGAAGCGGGCCTTGATCTCCACCAGGGCGGTGACGTTCTTGCCGGTCTCGGCGGCCTCGATCAGGGCGGCGACGATCGGGCTGTCCTGGGAGGTTCGGTAGAGGGTCTGCTTGATCGCCAGGACGTGGGGATCCCGCGCCGCCTGGCGCAGGAACTGGACCACCACGTCGAAGCTCTCGAACGGGTGGTGGACCAGGATGTCCTTCTCGCGGATCGCGGCGAAGCAGTCGCCGGCATGGTCGCGGATCCGTTCCGGGAAGCGGGGCTCGAAGGCGCGGAACTTGAGCTCGGGCCGGTTGGGCGGGATCAGCTGTGAAAGTTCGTCCAGGCCCAGCAGGCCGTCGATCCGGACGATGTCCTCGCGCCGGGCGTGCAGGTTGTCGCAGATGAAGGCCTGGAGGTCGCGGGGCATGGCGGCCTCGATCTCGACCCGGACCACGGAGCCCAGCCGCCGCTGCTTGAGGCGTTCCTCGAACTCGCGGACCAGGTCCTCGGCCTCTTCCTCGATCTCCACGTCGGAGTCCCGGATCAGGCGGAAGACCCCCTGGCCCTCGACCTTCGAGCCTGGGAAGAGCCGGTCCACGAACAGGGACACCAGGCTCTCCAGGCTGACGAACCGGCGTTCGGTCCGCCGCCGGGTCCCGGGCTGGGCGGGCAGTTCCCAGAACCGCGCCACCTGGGCGGGGATCGGGACCAGGGCGTAGAGGGTCCGGCGCTCGGCCTTAAGCCGCAGCTTCAGCACCAGGGAGAAGGCGAGGTTGGGAATGAAGGGGAAGGGGTGGGCCGGATCGATGGCCAGGGGGGTCAGGATCGGGAACAGCCGGGTGAGGAAGGCCTCCTCCAGGGCCGCCCGGTCCTCGTCCGAGATGGACGGGTGGGACACGAGGGACAGGCCCTGTCCCGAGAGCTCTGCGGCCAGGTCCCGCCACTGGGACTGCTGGTCGGCCATCAGGTGCTCGGCCTCGGTGTTGATGCGCTCGAGCTGCTCGGCGGGGGACAGGCCATCCTGGCTGACCGTGCGGACGCCTTCGCGGACCTGGGCCTTCAGGCCGGCCACCCGCACCATGTAAAACTCGTCCAGGTTGTGGGCCGAGATCGACAGGAAGCGCAGGCGTTCCAGCAGGGGGTGGCGGGGGTTCCGGCTCTCGGCCAGCACCCGCCGGTTGAAGGCCAGCCAGGACAGCTCGCGGTTGAAGAAGCGCTCGGGCGAGCGCATCAGGTCGCCGCTCAGCGGGGCGCTGCGCTTGGAGACGGCGGCCTTGGGCTTGGCGTCGGGGGTCATCTGGCTGGGCTCGTTCCCGGGATCGGTAGCATCGGCGCCGTCATGGGCCAAGCCCGTGACACTCCCAAGTCAGACGTCGAAAAGGTCAAGATTCTCCGACACGTCGTCGAGAATCTCGCGCGCTAGGGCGCGGGTGACCGGCCGGTGCTCGCGCCCCGAGGCCTCGTGCAGGCGCTCGACCACGTCCCGGGCCGCGGCGACCGAGCGGTCGATCCGCCGCACGAGATAGGACGCAAGGTCCGGCGAGGGGCGGATCCCGCGCGCCCGGAGGAAGTCGGCGAGGACGCCCTCCAGCACCTCGTCGTCGATGGCCTCGATCCGGGCGACCTCCAGGGCGTTCAGCCGCGAGCGCAGGTCGGGCAGGGCTGTGGGCCAGGCGCCGGGCGCTGTCCGGGCGGTCATCAGGAGGCCGCCGCTCACCGGCGCCAGGTTGATCAGGTGGAACAGGCCCTCGTCGCAGGCGCCCCGGTCGACGTCCTCCAGCAGGACCGGCCGGGACCGGGCCGCGGCGGTCTCGGGCCGGCGGGGATCGAGGGCCAGGCCGCCGGACCGCTCAAGCCAGGCCTCCGCCAGCCGGCTCTTGCCGCAGCCCTCGGGCCCGACGAGGACGAGGCAGCCGGACGACCAGTTCGGCCAGGCCCCCAGCCGGGCGCGCGCCACGGCGTTGCCAGCGGCGGCGATGAACTCGCCCCGGGCGTCGAACAGGGGATTCCAGAAGTCGAACAGGGCTTGCTTCATGCCCCGGTGTGGTAGCGCGTTTCGCCGCCGGGGGTCGACGCCCTGGCCCTCCGCAGGCGGGGATGGCCCGGACCCCCCCGTGGACACCCTGTGGACACCCTGTGGAGGACCCCTATCCCGCAGGGTCGGGGGGCAGGTCCCGGGCCCCCAGCAGCCGCCAGCCGGTCGGGCCCAGGGCCTCCAGCGGCTGGAAGCGGGCCTTGTAGTCCATCTTCGCCGAGCCCCGCACCCAGTACCCCAGGTAGACATGGGGGATTGAGGTCAGCCGGGCCTGGGCCAGGTGGTCCAGGATCATGAACCGGCCGAGGCTGCGCCGCGGCAGGTCCGGGTCGTAGAAGGAGTAGACCAGCGACAGGCCGTCGCCGAGCAGGTCCACCAGCACGCAGCCGACCAGCTCGCCCGGCGCGCCGTCGACGGAGGGGCGGCGGTACTCCATCAGGTGGCTGCGGACGGGCGTGTCCTCGATCATGGCGACGAAGTCGGGCCAGGCCATGTCGGTCATGCCGCCCTCGGCGTGGCGGGCGCGGAGGTAGCGGCGCAGGAGCTCGAACTGCTCGAGGGTCGCCTCGGCCTCCACCAGGCTGCGCTGCAGGTCGGCGTTGCGGTTCAGGGTCCGGCGGTCCGAGCGCGACAGGGCGTAGTCCGCCGCCGGGATCCGCACCGAGACGCAGGCCGCACAGGTCTCGCAGGCCGGCCGGTAGGCGATGTTCTGCGAACGCCGGAAGCCGCTCTGGCTGAGGCTGTCATTGACCACCGCCCCCTCGCCCATGGGCAGGTGGGCGAACACCTTCCGCTCCAGCCGGTCGGGCAGGTAGGGGCAGGGCGCCGGGGCGGTCAGGTAGAACCGGAGCTGGCGGGTGGGGAAGTGCTGCGTCACGCCCCGGACTAGACCCCGAACCGCACCGGCGGCGCAAGGCTCTCGCCGCGTAAGGTCAGAAGGCGGGTTCGGGCGGCAGGACGGGCGCCTCGCGCAACAGCACGATGGCGATGCGCCGGTTGCCCGGCAGGCTGGGATCGTCCGGGTAAAGCGGCTCGGAGTTGGCCTTGCCCGAGACCTGGTAGACCCGGTCCTTCGCCACCCCCGCCGCCTGCAGGATGCGGCGCGAGGCGTCGGCCCGGCCGGACGACAGGCCCCAGTCGCTGTCCACCTCGCCGCCCTGCCAGTCGGCCGAGGTGTGCCCGGAGATGGAGATGCGGTTGGGCAGCTGGTTCAGGGTCTTGGTGATGGCCCGCAGCAGCACCCGCGCCCGGTCGTTCGGCACGGCCGAGCCCTCGGCGAAGAGCGAGCGGCCCTCCTGGTCCACCAGCTGGATGCGCAGGCCCTCGGGCGTCTTGTCGACGATGATGTTCTTGGACAGCTCGGCCAGCTCGGGCATGGACTGCAGGGCCTGCTTCAGCGACTGGGCGGCGGAGTCGAACTCGGCCTCCTCGCGCTTCTGCCGGGCCGTCTCAAGGGTGTCGGAGACCGAGGCGGCCGCATTGGGCCCGTCCTGCACATTGCGGGTGTCGGGCGCCATCTGGGCCATGATGGAGGTGGTGCCCGCCGACTTGGCGCCGTTGTCGTCCAGGGCCGTGCCGCCCAGGATCCCGCCCGCGCCGGAGGTGGAGTCCGACACCGTGGCCGGCGCGAAGTATTCCGCGATGCCGCGCTTCTGCTCCGGGCTGGTGGTGTTGATCAGCCACATCAGGAGGAAGAAGGCCATCATGGCGGTCACGAAGTCCGCATAGGCCACCTTCCAGGCGCCGCCATGGTGGCCGCCGCCCGAAACCTTCTTGACCTTCTTGATCAGAATGGGCCGATCGTCGGCTGCCATGACCGTGTCCGGGTTGAACTTCCCGGTCCCGTGCCATGGCGAGGGTTAAGATGCGGTTTAGGATGGAGGTTCGGATGCGGGTTGCATTCATCGGTCTCGGGGTCATGGGCGCGCCCATGGCCGGCCACCTGGCCGCAGCGGGCCACACGGTCAGCGTCTTCAACCGCAGCCCGGCCAAGGCCCAGGCCTGGGACGCAGCCCATCCCGGCACCGCCGCCGCCACCCCCGCCCAGGCCGCCCAA
>CAIMLY010000163.1 GCA_903842425.1 uncultured Alphaproteobacteria bacterium
CACAGCTTCAACTACTTCTTCCGTGGCGGCGGCAACGCCAACCTCGACCTGCTGGACATCGCGGGCTCGATCACCGGGACGTGGTCGGGCGCCGTGACCTACGACGGCAACACCACGGCCATCGGCGTCGGCTCGACGGGCTGCTACGCCCCGTTTGAGAACGAAGGCCGGATGTTCTACCTCAACGCCTACGTCGCCTCGGCGGCCAACCAGTTCTTCCGGTTCGACGTTCAGAACCGGGTCCTCTCGCCCTACACCAACACCGACTTCATCCAGTCGGGCACGGCGGCCCTCGGCGGACGCATGGCGGCCTACTGCGCCATCGACGGGACGGACAACTACGACGTGGTCCTGCTCCAGTCGCACCTCTCAACCGTCTGCCAGGAACTGGTGGTTCTCGTATGACCGTGTCCGATCTCATCCGCCTGATGACCAACAAGCTGGCGACCCTCAACGGGCAGCGGACCACGGCTGTCGTCCACGGCGACGTGGAACTGCTGGTCGCGCTGGACGCGCAGATCGCCGAGACGCAGGCCACGCTGGACCAGCTGCGCTCGCTCAACTGAACCTGAGCGGGGGCTAGGCTCATGCTCCTGACCCTGCTTTCTCCCCAGCTCGCGCCGGGGACCATTGTCGGCACGGCCTCCATCACGGAGGGTCCGGACACCCTTGACGCGCTCGGCCAGGTCCTCGTTGCGGGCTCGGCGGCGATCACCGAGGGCGCGGATGTCGTCTCGGCCACCGGCTCGGTCTCGGGCGGCGCGATCACCGGCGATGCGGCCATCACCGAGGCGGCGGACACCGTCTCGGCCTCTGGCGGGGTCCTTGTTGCGGGCTCGGCCAGCGTCACCGAGGCCCCGGACACGGTCTCGGCGGCGGGATCGGTCGCAAGCGGCGCCGTAACGGGCTCTGCGGCCATTCTGGAGGCCGCTGACGCCCTTTCCGCCTCCGGTGCGGTCCTTGTGTCCGGAACGGCCTCGATCACCGAGGCGGCGGATTACACGGGCGCGGCGGGCGGGGTGCTGGTCTCGGGCTCTGCGGCCCTGACCGAAGCCCCGGACACGCTTTCGGCCAGCGCCGGGGTGCTGGTTTCCGGCTCGCTGGCCCGGACGGAGGCCCCTGACACCGTCTCGGCGTCGGGGATGGTCTTCCATGAGGGCTCCGCGGCCATCACGGAGGCCCCGGACACGCTGTCGGCTTCCGCCGGCGTGCTGGTCTCGGGCGCCCTCGCCGTCACCGAGGCGGCGGACATCCTTGCGGCCTCGGGCTGGCAGTCGGCCTTCGCCGTCCTGTCGGTCACGGAGGCTGCGGACCTTCTGGTCGGCCTCGCGCTGGTCACGGGCTGGGGCGTTCCAACCGAAACGCCTGAGACCTGGACGGCGCAGGCCGGCAACCCGGAAGCCTGGACCCCGCAGGCCTCGACCTCCGAGACCTGGACGGCGCAGCCCGACACCTCGGAGATCTGGACCCCGATCACGACGACCCCGGAGGGATGGACCCCGCAATGAGGCCGGTTTCGCCCACCTTCGGCTTCCCGCTCGCGCCGACCCTGCAGGACATGCAGGACGCGATCAACGAGCAGGCCGTCCCGACCAAGCCGGTGCAACTGGCGACGGTCAACCTCGCTGACCTTCCGCCCGCCGAGGATTGGAAGGGCTGTATCATCCACGTCCTCGACCACTCATGCGTTGCGGTCTCGACCTTCCACACCGGCGCTTGGGCGTGGAAGAAGGCTGACGGGAGTTCGATCTAAATGCCCTCGACCTATTCCGCCTCGTTCCGGCTGAACTATCAGGCCCCCGGCGACAACCTCAACACCTGGGGGACGATCCTCAACAACGGCGTTTTCCAGCTTTTGGAGGACGCTCTGGCCGGCGCGGCAAGCCTGTCTGTCTCTGGCGCTGTCAGCCTGACCTCGGTCAACGGCGCGACGGATCAGGCCCGCTGCTTTGCCATCAACGTCACCGGCGGAACGGGCGGGACGATCACGGCTCCCGGCGTCAAGAAGCTCTACTTCGTCCGCAACACGGCCTCGGGTGCGGTTGTCATCACGACCGGATCGGGCGCGACGGCATCGTTCGCTGCGGGCGAGGTGGGCTTCTGCTACAGCCCGGACGGGACGAACTTCTACAAGACCTCCCTCATCACGGCCTTTGGCGGTGCGGTCCTGACCGGCGTGGGAACGCCCGTCGCGGCGACCGATGCGGCGACCAAGGGATACGTCGACGGCGTGGCCTTCACCATGGCGGCCGGAAGCCTGCCGGGGCAGGGCGGCAACGCCGGCAAGGCGCTCATCACGGACGGGACCACGGCCTCCTGGGGGATCCCCGTCCTGACCACCTCGAACATCACCGACTACGCCTCCGATCAGGCCGCAAAGACCGCGACGGCCACCCAACTCGCCATTGCCTTCGCGGCGGCTCTCTAGGGACCCCTGAACATGCCTGTGACCCCCAACTCCATCGTCACCCCGCAAACGCCCTGGAGCGCCACGGCTGTGGCGACCACGGCCAACACGACCTACACGGACAGCCCGACCAACACGGTCCTGCTGGCCCCGCTCTACCTCCTGAACCCCAACCCGTTCAACGTGGTCAACGCCTCGCCCACGGTGACGGTGACGCAGGCGGCTCACGGGCTTTCGACCGGCGACACCATCACCATCGCGGGCGCTTCGGCTGTCGGCGGCATCACGCCCTCGGGGGCCTATCAGGTCACGGTCCTGACCTCGTCGACCTACACCATCACCCACGGCTCGAACGCCACCTCGACGGCGACGGGCGGCGGCTCTGGCGTGACGGTGCAGGACAGCCGCACCTCGCGCAATGGCGCCCGGATCACCTCGATCAAGGCCCTTGCCCGCGCGACCAACACGGCAACCGAACTGCAACTGTTCGTGAGCCCTGACGGCGGGACCACCAAGCGGTTCATCAAGTCCGCGCTCCTGTCGGCCTACACGGTGGCGACGACCACGGCGCAGACCGGCGGCGACTTCGGCTACACGGACAGCTCGCCCCTGATCCTGGCCGCCAATGAGACGCTGTATGTCGGCATCTCTGTGACCAACACCGGCATCGTCTTCGACGCGCAGGGCTTCGGCTACTGATGCCCACCCAGCCCCTCGGACCTACGGGCCTTCTGGCCCAGTCCATGACCCTCCCGGCTGGCTCTCAGAGCATGAGCATGGGCGGCATGGCCATGCGGGCGCAGGGGATGGATGGGCGGAAGAAGTCGTCAGTGGCCTCGTTTGACTACCTCGTCGTCGGCGGCGGTGGTGGTGGCGGCGGCGCTTCCAATGGCGGCGGCGCGGGCGGTGGTGGCGGCGGGGTTCTGTCGGGGTCAGGCCTTTCGCTTTCTCCAAACTCCTACGCCATCACAGTAGGCCTCGGCGGCACAGCGGGCGCTTTTGCATCTGCAAACTCCGGTGGCGGCCCCGGCGGAAATAGTTCTCTGGCGGCCTTGGTGGTTGCGCTTGGCGGTGGCCGAGGCGGTGGCGGAACACTGGATGCGGGCGGCACTGGCGGCTCCGGCGGCGGCGCGGCAAACGGCTTGGCTGTGGGATCTGGAACGCTTGGGCAAGGCTTCGGCGGCGGAAGCTCTGTCGGCGGTGGTTCTGGCGGCGGCGGTGGCGCCACGGCGGCGGGCTCAAATGCGCCATCAACAAATCGGGGCGGCAACGGTGGCGAGGGTCAAGCCAGCGCAATCAGCGGCACCTCACAAGTCTACGGCTCGGGCGGCGGCGGCGGCGCAAACGCCAACGTGGGAAGCACAGGCCCCGACAGCGTGGGCGGAACCAACGCGGGCGCGGGCTCTTACACAGCCGCTGGCGGCGCGGGCGTGGCAAACTTCGGCGGCGGCGGTGGCGGCGGTGGATACAACGGCATCCCGGCTCCTCTTGGCGGTGCTGGCGGCGCGGGCGTGGTTATCCTCCGCTACCTCACCGGCACGGCCACTTGCACCGGCGGCACC
>CAIMLY010000164.1 GCA_903842425.1 uncultured Alphaproteobacteria bacterium
GGAGAAGGCGCGTGGGATCACGATCAACACGGCGCATGTGGAGTACGAGACGCAGAACCGTCACTATGCGCACGTGGACTGCCCCGGGCACGCGGACTACGTGAAGAACATGATCACGGGTGCGGCGCAGATGGATGGCGCGATCCTGGTGGTGAGCGCGGCGGACGGCCCGATGCCCCAGACGCGCGAGCACATTCTTCTGGCTCGCCAGGTGGGTGTTCCGGCCCTGGTGGTCTACATGAACAAGGTGGACCTGGTGGATGACCCGGAGCTTCTGGACCTGGTCGAGATGGAGGTTCGCGAGCTTCTGTCGTCGTACAACTTCCCTGGGGATGACATCCCGATCGTGAAGGGCTCGGCGAAGGTGGCCATTGACGGTGGCGACCCGGTCCTGGGCGAGAACTCGATCCTGGAGCTGATGACGCAGGTGGATGCGTACATTCCGCAGCCGGAGCGTCCGGTGGACCTTCCGTTCCTGATGCCTGTGGAAGACGTGTTCTCGATTTCTGGCCGCGGCACGGTTGTGACGGGTCGGATCGAGAAGGGCATCGTGAAGGTGGGCGAGGAGGTCGAGATCGTCGGCATCCGTCCTGTCCAGAAGACGGTCTGCACGGGTGTTGAGATGTTCCGCAAGCTCCTGGACCAGGGGCAGGCGGGCGACAACGTGGGCGTGCTGCTGCGGGGCACGAAGCGCGAGGACGTGGAGCGTGGCCAGGTTCTGTGCAAGCCGGGCTCGATCACGCCGCACACGAAGTTCGTTGCGGAGGCCTACATCCTGACGAAGGAGGAGGGTGGCCGTCACACGCCGTTCTTCACGAACTATCGTCCCCAGTTCTACTTCCGGACGACGGACGTGACGGGGATCATCCGCCTGAAGGAAGGCGTTGAGATGATCATGCCTGGCGACAACGCCGAGCTGGACGTGGAGCTGATCACGCCGATCGCGATGGACCAGGGCCTTCGGTTCGCCATCCGCGAGGGTGGCCGGACGGTGGGCGCCGGGGTGGTCTCCCGGATCATCGAGTAGGTCTCCGACCCATCCCCCGGCTCCGGCCGGGCAAACAACAGGGGCCGCGGAGGAAACTCCGCGGCCCTTTTTGCGCGGCCCCGCCCCGATTGCTATGGCCAGGTGGAAAGGGGGGAGGGCGCGCTTGACGGGGGCGAGTCGGGCACGTATACCCGCGCCTCCTGTTGGACCGGCTGTGCCCCCTGAATGTGTTTCGGGAGGCAGACGCGGTCCGCGGAGCGGCCTGAACCCGGGACCCTGTCCCGGATCCAGGCGGGGGCTAGCGCGGCTGTTCGCGTTGGCTTCTTTTCGTTTTGCGGACTTTCGTGTGTGGACGCCTCGGAAGGGGGGTCCGGAGTTGGTCTTTGAAATGGTCAATGGCACGCGGACGGCCCGCCGTCTGTAGGGGAAACTGAAGAGCGATATGGATCGTCAGAACATCCGCATCCGGCTCAAGGCCTTCGATCACCGCGTGCTGGACCATTCCACGCGCGAGATCGTCAATACGGCCAAGCGCACCGGCGCGACCGTCCGGGGGCCCATCCCCCTGCCGACTCAAATCGAGAAATTCACCGTCAACCGCTCGCCGCACATCGACAAGAAGTCGCGCGAGCAGTTCGAGATCCGCACGCACAAGCGCGTGCTCGATATCGTCGATCCCACGCCCCAGACTGTCGATGCCCTGATGAAGCTCGACCTGTCCGCCGGCGTGGACGTCGAGATCAAGCTCTAGGGGGATCGGTCGATGCGTACCGGCGTGATCGCCAAGAAACTCGGCATGGCCCGCTTCTTCGATGAAGAGGGCGTCCACGTGCCCGTCACCGTGCTCAGCCTGGATGGCTGCGCCGTGACCGCCCACCGAACCGCTGAGCGCGACGGCTACGTCGCTCTCCAGCTTGGCGCGGGGCTGCGCAAGCCCAAGAACGTCACCAAGCCCCTGCGCGGTCATTTCGCCAAGGCTGAAGTCGAGCCCCGTCACAAGGTGGCTGAGTTCCGGGTGTCTCCCGAGAACCTCATCGAGGTCGGCGCCGAGCTGACCGCGGACCATTTCGTGGTCGGCCAGAAGGTGGACGTCACCGGCTCCACCATCGGCAAGGGCTTCGCCGGCGCCATGAAGCGGTGGAACTTTGGGGGCATGCGGGCCACCCACGGCGTGTCCGTGTCGCACCGCGCCCACGGCTCCACCGGCCAGCGCCAGGATCCCGGCAAGACCTTCAAGGGCAAGAAGATGGCTGGCCATCTCGGCCAGGAAACCGTCACCACCCTGGGTCTCACCGTGTGGCGCATCGACGCCGACCGCGGCCTGATCATGGTCAAGGGCGCCGTGCCCGGGTCCGAAGGTTCGTGGGTCCGCATCCGTGACGCCGTGAAGGCGCCGCCGAGCGGTGTCCCGACACCCGGCGCCTTCCGCAAGGCTGGACAGGCCGCGGCTCCCGCCGCCGAAGCCTCGCCGGCCGAAGAGGCTCCGCAAGCCGAGGGTCAGGAATAATGAAACTCGACGTCATCAAGCTCGACGGCGGGAAGGGCGGTTCGATTGAACTGTCTGACGCCATCTTCGGGATCGAGGAGATCCGCGGGGACATCCTTCAGCGGGTCGTGACCTGGCAGCTGGCCAAGCGCCGCGCCGGAACACACAAGATCCAGGTCCGGAACGAAGTCTCCCGGACCAGCAAGAAGATGTAC
>CAIMLY010000165.1 GCA_903842425.1 uncultured Alphaproteobacteria bacterium
CCGCCAGCGCGCCCAGGTGGCGGCGGTCCTGCGGTCTCCCCGGCTTCTGGGGATGCTCGCCCTGTCCGCCCTCCTGATCGGCGCCAACTGGGCCCTCTATGTCTGGGGGGTCAACGCCGGCCGGGTGCTGGAGAGCAGCCTTGGCTACTATCTGACGCCCCTTCTGAACATGGCGGCGGGCGCCCTGATCTTCCGCGAGCGCTTCGACGCCCTGGGGCTCGGCGCCATCATCCTGGCCGGGGTCGGGGTCGCCCTCCAGGGCCTGGCCCTCGGGCACTTTCCCTGGATGGCGGTGGTCCTGGCCCTGACCTTCGGCGCCTATGGCGTCGTCCGCAAGCAGGTGCAGGCGGACGCCCAGACCGGACTCTTCGTCGAGTGCCTCTTCCTGGCGGTCCCCGGCGCGATCTGGATGGCGCACCTGGCCCTGACCGGGCAGGGGCATGTGGACGATTCTCCCGCGGCGGCGGCCTGGCTGCTGGCGGCGGGACCGATCACCGCCATTCCCCTGGTCCTCTTTTCCTGGGCGGCCCGCCGGATGCCCCTGTCGGCCATGGGCTTCCTGCAGTTCATCGGCCCGACCATCGGCTTCGGCATCGGCCTGGCCCAGGGCGAGCCCTTCACCGCCCTCAGGGGCGTGTCCTTCGCCTTCATCTGGGCCGGGGCGGCGACCTACATCTTTGGCCTCTGGCGGCGGACCCGGACCCTCGGCGCCTGACGGGCGCTTGCGTATTCCGTCCCCGCGTCTATCGATGTCTCCAACGACCGGCCGTCCTCGGGACGTCGGCGACGTCTGTGCATTTCCGGAGGAATTCCATGGCCCGCACCCAGTTCGGCGCCTTCCTGGCGCCCCATCATCCCATCGGTGAGCATCCCCGGCTCCAGTTCCGGAACGACATCAAGTTCGCCGTGCGGCTCGAGGAGCTGGGCTTCGACGAATTCTGGGTGGGCGAGCACCACTCCACCGGCTGGGAGATGATCGCCTCGCCGGAGCTCTTCCTCGCCGCCGTGGGCGAGCATACCGGCCGGATCCGGCTGGGCACGGGGGTGATCTCCCTGCCTTATCACCACCCCTTCAATGTCGCCCAGCGCATGGTGCAGCTGGACTACATGACCGGCGGGCGGGTCATCCTGGGCACCGGCCCCGGCGCCCTGCCCTCGGACGCCCACACCCTGGGCATCGACCCCATGACCCAGCGTGACCGGCAGGACGAGGCCATCGGCGTGATCAAGCGCCTGCTGGCCGGCGAGCGGGTCACCCACGAGAGCGAGTGGTTCACCCTGCGCGACGCCCGGCTCCAGCTCCCGCCCCTGCAGGAGGAGATGGAGATGGTGGCCGCCTCCTCCGTCAGCCCCTCGGGAATGACCCTGGCCGGCAAGCATGGCATGGGCGTCCTGTCGATCGGCTCCAACTCCGAGGCGGGGCTCGCGGCCCTGCCCACCCAGTGGGGCTTCGCCGAGCAGGCCGCCGCCAAGTCGGGCAAGGCGATCGACCGCAAGAACTGGCGGGTGCTCATGTCCTGGCACATCGCCGAGACCCGCGAGGAGGCCCGGGCCCAGGCGGCCAAGGGCCTGATGCACTGGCACAACGAGTACCAGGTCGGCACCCTGATGCGCCCCGGCGCGGCGCCGTTCATCTCGCCGGAACAAGCGCTTGAGCAGACCGTCGACGTGGAGGGCGCCGCCGCCGTCATCGGCACGCCGGACGACCTGGTCGCCGCCATCCGCAAGCTGCAGGCCAGCTCCGGCGGCTTCGGCGTGGTGCTGGGCTTCGTCCACGACTGGGCCAACCGCGAGAACACCCTGCGCAGCTGGGACCTGGTCGGCCGCTACGTCATCCCCGAGATCAACGGCCTGCTGGACGGCTATCGCGACTCCCGCGCCTTCGTGATCGAGAACCGCGAGTGGTTCGAGCGCGCCGGCCAGGCGGTGATGAGCAAGATCATGTCGCACGAGGGCGCCGCGGCGGCCTTGAAGGCCGGCATGGAGGCCGGGGTGGCCATGCGCTCGCCCAACGCCCCCGACCTGAACGCGGCGGCCAAGGACCTCAAATAGGGTCGGCTAGAGTCCCTTCACCGTCACCGCGGCGTCCGGAGAGCCTGCGGAGCCCCCGGTCGCGGGCGGTGCGTCGAGCAGGTCTTCGGGGCCGTGCGCCAGGGTCGCCGCCAGGGTCCTCACGGAGCTTTCCAGCGCCCCGGCCGGAGGCTCGCCGTCCGCCAGCCGGGCGGCGAAGAGGGCGGCCAGGAGATCTCCCGTTCCCTTCGGCGCCCGCTCAAGGCGCGGATGGGTCGCCATCCAGGCGTCCTTCGCGTCCGCCCACAGGACCCCGGTGTCCGCTCCCGCCGGGACCGAGGAGACCAGGACGGGCCGCGCCAGGCTGCGCGCGGCGGCGAGGGCGGAGGCCGCGTCGCCAATCCGCATCCCCGTGAGGCGTTCCAGCTCCCAGGCGTTGGGCGCCAGGAGACCCGCGCGCGGGACCAGGGCCCGGGGCAGGGCGTCGGCGACGGCTTCGGAAACGTAAAGCCCGCGGTCCTCGTCGCCGAGGATGGGATCCACCAGGAGGCGGGCCTGCGGACGGCGCGCCGCGACATGGTCCAGGAGGCCGGCCGCGGCCTCCACCTGGCCGGCGGTGGCGAAGTAGCCGGTGATCACCAGGTCCGCCCGGTCGGGCAGGCCGGAGGCGAGCAGGCCCTCGACCTGGCCGGCGAAGACCGCGTCGGACACCGCGCCGCCGCCTGGCGGGCCCAGGCCGGGATGGCGTCCGAACAGCACGGTCGGCACGAGGGCTGTGCGGAAGCCCAGCCGGGTCAGGAGGGCGGCCTGCAGCCCGCCGCCGACCCCCGAGCCGGCGACGTGGCTTGAGAGGATCAGGGCGACCGGCACGCGCGGTCCGCCCCCGGGCCTAGTAGCGGTAGTGCTCGGGCTTGAAGGGCCCGGCCACCGGCACGTTGATGTAGGCGGCCTGGTCGTCGGTCAGCCGGGTCAGCCTGGCGCCCAGCTTCTCCAGGTGCAGGAGGGCGACCTTCTCGTCGAGGTGCTTGGGCAGGGTGTAGACCTGCCTCCCGTAGGCCCCGCCGTTGGTCCAAAGCTCCATTTGGGCCAGGGTCTGGTTGGTGAAGGAGGCGCTCATCACGAAGCTGGGGTGGCCCGTGGCGTTGCCCAGGTTCACCAGCCGGCCCTCGGACAGGACGATGATCTTCTTGCCGTCCGGGAACTCCACGTGGTGGACCTGGTCC
>CAIMLY010000166.1 GCA_903842425.1 uncultured Alphaproteobacteria bacterium
GGCCGTGGCCGGGATCACCCTGATCCTCGCCGGCGTCCTGGTGATCCGCCTGTTCTCCCGCGCCGAGGCCTGACCGGTCGCCCCGAGACGGCGCGTTCCGTTTCGGGCCCGGGTGGGTTAGGTCTGGCCCGTGACCCCGCCCCCCGCCCTCGTCGTCCTGCCCGGCCCCAAGGCCGCCCTCGCCGGGGAGTCCGGCGTACGCCGGCTGGTCCTCGCAGAGGCCCGGGAGCGGTTCTCCCAGGAGACCCTGATGGTGGCCCACGCCGCCCTCACCGCCCGCCGGCTGGGCCTCGCGCCGCCGCCCCGCTCTACCCGCCTTCGCGACGTGCTGGAGCTGTTCGCCTTCGTCCGGCCCGGCGCCTTCACCGCCCCCTCCGCGGCGGGCCTCGCCCTGGCCCTGGGCGATCCCGAGCCGGTGGGTCCGGAGGACATGGCCTCCGCCCTGGCGCGGGCGGCGGAACGGCTGCTGGCGGAATTGGCGGAGACGCCCACCCCCTCGCGGGAGGAGGCCCTCGCGGTGGCCGAGACCCTGGCGCGGGGCGGCTGGGCCTGGGGTGACGATGTCGTGGCCGCCCTGCGCTCCCGCCCTGTCTCCAACGCCTTCCGCAGTTCCGGCCTCGATGTCTGGGCGCGGCTGGAGGAGTGGGAGGACCCGGGGCCGGCCGGCGACCCGGAAAGCGCGCCGGTCTCTCCGGAGGCCGCCGTCCGTCGGCTGGGGGAGCTCCTGGAACGGGCCGGCCTCGACGAGGCCCGGACCGCCCAGGCCGAATACGCCCGGGAGGCCGCCTTCGTCTTCCGCCCCCGGGACCGGGAGAACGAACCCAACATGCTGCTGGCCGAGGCGGGAACCGGGATCGGCAAGACCCTGGGCTACCTGGCGCCGGCCTCGCTCTGGGCCGAGGCCAACGGGCCCTCGGTCTGGATCTCCACCTACACCCGCGCCCTGCAGCGGCAGATCGAGCGCGAGAGCGCCGTGCTCTTCCCCGACCCGGCGGCGCGGGCCCGGCGGGCCGTCGTGCGCAAGGGCCGCGAGAACTACCTCTGCCTCCTGAACTTCCAGGACCTGGTCAACACCGCCCAGCTGGGGGCGGCGGACCTGATCGGCCTGGGCCTGACCGCCCGCTGGATCCGGGCCAGCCGGGATGGCGACATGACCGGCGGCGACTTCCCGGCCTGGCTGCCGGGCCTGTTCGCCGTGCCTGCCGCCGGCCAGGCCGCCGCCGGGAACCTGGTCGACCGGCGGGGGGAGTGCATCCACGCCGGCTGCGCCCACTACCGGACCTGCTTCGTCGAAAAGGCCATCCGCGCCTCGCGCCGGGCCGACATCGTCATCGCCAACCACGCCCTGGTGATGTCGCAGGCGGCCTTCGACGGCGCCCGGGCCGGCCGGGGCGCGCCGGAGGACTCCGAGACCACGCGGCTGCGCCGGGTGGTTTTCGACGAGGGCCACCACCTGTTCGACGCCGCGGACGCCGCCTTCTCCACCGCCCTGTCCGGCCAGGAGGCGGCGGAGCTGAGGCGCTGGATCCGGGGGTCGGAGCGGCGGGGTCGCCGGGGCCGGGGGCTGGAGGCGCGGCTGGGCGACCTCGTCGGGCCGGACGGACCCGCCCGCCAGGCCCTGAACGACGTGGTGCACGCCGCCGGCCGGCTGCCCGGCGAGGGCTGGAGCGGCCGGCTGTCCTCAGCCGACCCCCAGGCGCCCCAGGGCCCTGTCGAGACCTTCCTGGCGGCCATGGCCGTCCAGCTGCGGGCCCGCGCCGAGCCCACCGACCTGGCGCCCGCCTGCGCCGCCCGCCCGGCCCTGCCCGAGGCGGTCGCCGCGGGCCGGGCCGTCGCCGCCGCCCTGGCGGACATCGAGGCGCCCCTCCTGGCCCTGACCCGGACCCTGGAGGACCTGCTGGACCAGGGGGCCGAGACCCTGACCGGCGCCGAGCGCGGGCGGATCGAGGGGGTCCTGCGGGGCCTGGACCGGCGGGCCCGCATGACCCTGCCCGCCTGGCGCGGCATGCTGTCGACCCTTGACGCGGGGGAGACCGGGCCGGCGGGCGAGGACCCCGACTTCGTCGACTGGTTCGAGGGGGTGGTGATCAGCGGCCGGCTGGCCGACGCCGCCTTCCGCCGTCACTGGGTCGACCCCACCGAGCCCCTCGTGCGCACCGTGCTGGAGCCTGCGCATGGGGTCCTCGTCACCTCGGCCACCCTGACGGACAGCGCCGCCGAGGACCCCTTCGCCCTGGCCGAGCTGCGGTCGGGGGGCCGCCGCCTGGCCTCGCCGCCGGCGCACCTGCGCCTGGCCTCGCCCTTCGACTACGCGACATGCGCCCGGGCCTTTGTCGTCACGGACGTCAACAAGAACGACGCGCGGCAGGTGGGCGCGGCCATGCGCGAGCTCTTCCTGGCGGCGGGAGGCGGAGGGCTGGGCCTGTTCACCGCCATCCGCAGGCTGCGGGCGGTGCACGAGCAGATCGCCGCCCCCCTGGGCGACCGGGGCCTGTCCCTCTACGCCCAGCACGTGGACCCCCTGGAGGTCGGCGCCCTGGTGGACATCTTCCGGGCCGAGGTCGATTCCTGCCTGCTGGGCACGGACGCCGTCCGCGACGGGGTCGACGTGCCGGGTCGCAGCCTGCGCCTGCTGGCCTTCGATCGGGCCCCATGGCCCCGGCCGGACCTGCTGCACAAGGCGCGCCGGGCCCGCTTCGGGAACGGCTGGGACGACGCCATCACCCGGGGCCGCATCGCCCAGGCCTTCGGACGACTGATCCGCCGGCAGGATGACAAGGGGGTCTTCGTCATGCTGGACGCGGCCACCCCCACCCGCCTGTTCGGCGCCCTGCCGGAGGGGGTCGAGGTCCGCCGCCTGACCCTGGTGGAGGTGCTGGAGGCGACCCGGGACTTCCTGGCCGGCGGCTGAGCGCTGGACTTGGGCGGCTGGCCTGACCATGCTGTCGCCGCTTCGGGAGGCGACATGCTGCGACAGAAGGTTCTGGTGCTCTACCTGGCCAATTCGGCGCTGGATTCCGCCGTGGTCGGCTGGTCGCTGTTCGACGGGACCGGGGAGACGCGGCGCATGGCCGGGGACGAGGATGTCCCGCCCTATCCCACCGGCCTGCACGCCCTGCGCGACGGCTGGCGGCTGATCCAGGCCTCGCCCCTCCTGCCCCACGCCCGGGGCGAGGAGTTCGACCTCGCCTACCTCAAGTACGAATTCCTGTTCGAGCAGATCGTGGAGACCCGCCCATGAAC
>CAIMLY010000167.1 GCA_903842425.1 uncultured Alphaproteobacteria bacterium
CCCGGGTCTGCCCGCCATCGCCGAAGATGGTGATCTCGCCGCCTTCGGCGGCGAGTCGGGCGAACCTTGAGATGACGCCGGAGTAGGGTGAACCGGGGTCCTGTCCCGGGCCATAGACGTTGAAGAACCGCAGCCCGGTCGACTTGAGGCCGTGCACCCTGGCCGCCGCCCGGGCGTGGAGTTCGCAGCCCAGCTTGTCTGCGCCGTAGGGCGAAAGCGGAACCGTCGCCGAGCCCTCCCCCAGGGGGATGTCCGGGGTGTCGCCGTACACGGCCGCGGACGAGGCGAAAACCAGGGCCGGCCTCAGCGGCTGGCGCAGGACGGCCTCGATGAGCGAGACAAAGCCGCCCAGGTTCACCTGGTGGGAGGCGGCGATGTCCTCGTTGCACCGGGCCACCGAGGCGATGGCGGCCAGGTGATAGACGGCCTCGACTCCCTCGACCGCCTCGGCCAGGGCGACGGGGTCCAGGATCGAGCCGACCCGCAGCTCCGCGTCGGGGTGGAGTCGCCGGGCATCGCCCGTCGAAAGGTCATCCAGCACGCGGACGCGGGCTCCGGACTCGGCGAGGCGCGCCGTCAAGCGCCGGCCGATGAAGCCCGCGCCGCCGGTGACCAGGACCGGGCCGGCGGGGCCGGTCTCACCCACGATTGTCCTCCGCCCCCGGGAAGCGGGCCTGCTGGATGGCCAGCCGCCGCACCAGCAGGGTGAGGACGTCGTTGGATCGGCGTTCGCGGATGATGGCCGCCACGACTGTCAGGAAGAGGATCAGGGTCGTCGCGTAGGTGATGAGGTCGGCGCCGCGGCCCACGCCGACCAGGTTGGCCAGCCGGTTCATCTCGTCCGGGTTCCAGACGAAGAAGATGCCGGCGGTGGCGAACAGCATCACTGCAATCTTCAGGCCCAGGAAGGTGAACTTGCGGACCGCCGCCACGAACAGGACGAAGAGGAAGAGGCCCGAGGCGACCAGCGAGACGATCATGAGCGGGCCCCGAACAGGATATCCTCGAGGATCCGCACCGAATTGGAGATCTTCTGGCCCTTGGCCAGGGAGTACGCCGAATAGGTGATGGTCACCGGATGCTCGCGCCAGTTGAGGCCGAGCCGGCCGATCTGCGACAGGATCTCCGAGGCATGGGCCATCCGGTCCTGCCGGATGCGGATCTTCCGGGCGGCCTCCCGGGACAGGACCCTCAGGCCGTTGTGCGCGTCGGTCAGCTTCAGGCCGGTGGTCAGGCGGGTGAAGATCACCGCAGCCTTGATCACCAGCCGGCGAGAGGCCGGCATGTTCACCGTCGCGCCCAGGAAGCGGGATCCCAGCACGGCATCCAGGCCTTCGTCCCGGCAGCGGGCGGCCATCTGCAGGGCTTCGTCGACGTCATGCTGGCCATCGGCGTCGAAGGTCACGACGAGGTCCGCACCCTGGGCGAGCGCGAAGTCGATTCCGGTCTGCAGGGCGGCGCCCTGCCCGCGGTTGACCAGGTGAGTCGCCACGCAGGCCCCGGCCGCCAGTGCCTGGTCGCCGGTGTCATCCGAGGACCCGTCGTCCACGACCACGACCCGGGCTCGGGGCGTGACGCTCCGAACCACTTCCGCGATCATCGGGCCCTCATTGAAGGCGGCGATCACGAACCAGAGCGTGTCCTCGCGGGGCATGTCGTCTGCGGCGCCTTCAGTCATCGGACGGCCGCTGTCGCGCGGCGTCTGTGCGGGTGTAAGCCTCGTCTCCCGGCCGCGGCAAGGGGGTATGCCCAGGACGGCGGTCCCCAGGCCAGTCCTTCAGCTTTCCGCGACCAGGGCCTCCAGCCGTCCGGCCGCCTCCCGGACCGCCGCCTGGGACGCCCGAAGCCGGGTCTCCAGACTGCGGACCAGGCGGGTCAGGTCCTCGTCCTTTCGGACATGGGCCTCGATCTGGCCCCGCTGGGCTTCGACCAGGCGAAGTTGGTCTGCGATCAGGTCCTGCATCTCCGCCATCTGGGCCTGCTGGGCGTGGATCCAGTCCTCCTGCGACCGGATGCGCGCGTTCAGCGCCTCGATCTCGGCGTAGAGCCCGGTGATCCGTCCCTCCAACTCCACGACGATGGCCCGGGTCTCGGCGAGCGTGCGCTCCAGGAAGCCAGCCCGGCCTTCTGCGTCGGCAAGCGCCGCCCGCGCCATGGCCCGGTCTGCCGAGACCGGCGAGACGAGATCGCCATAAAGCGCCTGCTGGCCCACCAGCCATGCGGCGGCCTGTTCCAGTCGCGCGCGGTCAGGCGACTCGCCCCGGGCTGCGGCGGACAGCCAGCCGAGGACGCCCGCGGCCGCCTCGCCGGCCGGGCCCAGGGCCGACAGATCGCCGCCGGAGGCGTTGCGGCGCAGCTCCGTCGACAGGAAGGCGTCGATCTTCCGTCCTGCAGCGGGCGTCAGGCCGGGGAGGGGCTCGCCCAGCTGGGCTTCCGCCAGGGCGACCTGTGGCCGCCAGTCCTCCAGCAGGGCGTCGTAGTCCACGAAGGCCCTCGGCAGGTCCCGGCTCGCCGCCTCGGCGGCCAGCATGTAGGCGCACCAGACCATCACCGACTTGCGCGCCGGGAATCCGTCGCGGCTGGCCAGGGAGCCGGCCACCGCCAGGGGATGGCGCACCGGGATCACCACCCGGGCGGAGAGCCCCTCAGAGTCCAGGACCTGGCGCCAGAGCCCGGCCAGGACCGAGACCCGGGGATCTTTCAGGAGGGGCCGCCGCCGGCGCCCGAACTCCGAGCGGAACAGGGCCCGCGCCTCGCCCAGCCAGTCCGTCCCGTCGGCGGGATCGGGCGCCAGGCCGGCGAAGGGGTCATCCCAGGCGGTCCCCGCCGCGGCCAGGCGCCGGTCGTTGAAGACGGCGATGCGCCAGGGTTCGAAATACCCCCGGGCGTTGTGCACGTCGGCGGGCATGACGTCGCGGGGCAGGTCGGCCCCCGCCAGCGCCAGGAGGTTGGCCAGGGCGCTGGTCCCCGACCTGTGCATGCCCAGCACGAGGTAGGCCGTCCGGGGCGGCGCGGGGGTTTTGGAGGCGGGCTTGTCGGTCATGGCGGATCAGTTGATCGTGACCGCCTTCTGTTGCACACAGGCCCGCCACCGAACAGGAATTTCCGCATGGGCCAGGGCGACGCCCCGGAACGCACGCGCCGCGCCCTTGCGACGGCCTTCGACCCGGTGTTCTACCGCACGGTCTACGACGACATCGCCCGGGTCGGCGCAGACCCCTTCCGGCACTATGTCGAGACGGGGTGGCGCGAGGGCCGGGACCCGGCGCCCTGGTTCTCGGTCCTGGCTTACCAGGCCAGGCATCCCGGGGCCACGGACGGCGACCCCTTCGCCCATTACCTCGAGCGGGGATGGAGAGAAGGCTGCGAGCCTTCCCCCTCCCGCCATCGAGACCATTTCCTCCTGCGGGCCGGCGCCCGGGTGGCGGTCCCATCCCCAGAGCCCGTCGACGCCCCGCCGGAACCGCCGGTTGAAGAAGCGGTCGCCAGCCCTCCGGTGGAATCCGACCCGGACCTGCCCGCCGGCCTGTCCCGGGCGGACGCCCGCGCGCTTGTCGCCGAAGCCTTCGATCCGGCCCATTACCTCTCGGCCTATCCCGACGTCGCCGCCGCAGGCCAGGACCCCCTGGAGCACTATCTCCTGGCCGGCCGGCGCGAGGGCCGCGACCCGATCCCCGGCTTCAGCGCCGCCGACTACCGTGAGGTGAATCCCGACGTGGCCGCCTCAGGCATGGATCCCTTCCTGCACTGGCTGGTCGCCGGCCGGGCCGAGGGGCGGCCCCTGCGGTTCGAGCTGGGGTTCCGCGGCCGGATCGTCGCCGGCCTCACTCCCCTTGGGTCGCGGATGGACGCCGCCGCCCGCGCCGCCGCGGCCGTCCCCGCGGACCGCCCCCGGGGACTGGCGCCCCTCTCCGCCGGCGGAAAGGCGGCGCGACTCCACGTCACCTTCAGCCATGACGACTTCACGAAGCGGATCGGTGGGGTCCAGCTGTGCCTGCAGGCGGAATCGGCGGGTCTCGCACGGGCAGGGGTTGACCACCTGCACGTCTTCCCGGCCGCGCCCTGGCCGACCCTGCGGCCGGCGGGGACGCCCTCGCCCCTCGGCGTGGTCTGGAACGGCCGCACCCTCGGCCACTTCGCCATCGGCGATATCCTGAAGGCCCTGGGCAGGCGCCCAGCCCGGGCCCGGACCAGCCTCGCCATCCACAGCCTGCTCGGCCACGAGATCGGCGAGACCCTCGACATCCTGTCCGCCGCCGGCGCCCGCAGGGGCCTCTTCTGGCTGCACGACTTCGCCGGGGTCTGCGCCGGCTATCACCTCATGCGCGATGAGGCGCGGGACTGCGGGGCCCCGCCGGCCGGCAGCGCCGCCTGCCGGATCTGCGTCTTCGGCCCGGGCCGCGACCTCCACCTGTCGGCCCACCTGCGGCTGTTCGAGGCTCTCGACCTGACCCTTGTCGCCCCCTCGCAGGCGGCCCTCGACACCTGGAGCGCCGCGCCGGACGCCCCGGTCCCGGCCGCCACCCGGGTCCACCCCCACGCCCGGCTGGTTCCCACCGGCCGGTTCGCCGAGGCGGGAGAGGGGCCGCTGACCGTCGCCTTCCTCGGCATGCCCTCGGCCTACAAGGGCTGGCCGGTCTTCACCGACCTCGCCCACCGGTTCCGCGACGACCCGCGCTATCGATTCGTGCGCCTAGGCTCGGCCGCCGCTCCCGGGGCGCCCGCCGACCACATCGAGGTCTCGGTCACCGCCGACAACCCCCACGCCATGCGCGAGGCCCTCGATTCCGCCCGGGTCGACGTCGCCATCCTCTGGTCCCTGTGCCGCGAGACCTTTTCCTTCGCCGCCTACGAGGCCGCGGCGGCGGGGGCGGCCATCCTCACCGGACCAGACAGCGGAAACATCGCCGCCTTCACCCGCGCCGGCGGCCATGGCCTGGTGCTGCCCGACGAAGCGGCCCTGCACGCCCAGTTCGAATCGGGCGTTGTCCGATACCTGTCCCGGGCGGCCCGGCGCCCTGAAATCTGCGAGATCGCGTACAGCGGCATGAGCGTGGATCTGCTGGAGGCCCTGTCGTGAAGGTCCTGGTCTATTCGAGCTTCACCTTCTCCTACCTGAACCGGGCGCGGGTCCTCTACCAGACCCTGAGGCGGTTCCATCCCGACTGGGAGACGGTGGCCCTGATCACCGACGAGCCGCCGCCGGGCTTTGCCTTCGACCCGGCCTCCGAGCCCTTCGACCGCGTGGTCTGGGCGAAGGACCTGGGGATCGAGCCCTTCCGGGGCTGGCTTTTCCGGCACGACGTGGTCGAGGTCTGCACGGCGGTGAAGGGCCCCTTCCTGAACCAGGTGTGCGAGGCTGGCGGCGCCGACATCGCCATCTACCTCGACCCGGACACGGCCCTCTTCGCCCCCCTCGACCCGCTGGTGGAGATGCTGCAGCGGGATGACATCCTGCTGACGCCGCACCTGATCGACCCCAATGACGACCGGGCGGCGATCCTCGACAACGACCTGTCGGCCTCGCGCACCGGCATCTTCAACCTGGGCTTCGTGGCCATCCGCACCACCGGCGAGGGCGCCCGCTTCGCCCGCTGGTGGAACGACCGCCTGCTGGCCTTCTGCTACGACGACATCCCCAGCGGGCTCTTCGTGGACCAGAAGTGGTGCGACCATGTCCCGGCCCTGTTCGACCGGGTGAAGGTGGTCCGCGACCCCGGCTACAACGTCGCCAGCTGGAACCTGTCCACGCGCAAGGTCGCCATCAGCAAGGCGGGCGAAATCCTGGTGAACGGAGCGACCCTGCGCTTCTGGCACTTCACCAAGCTGGGCCCGACGGGCGACGTCATGACCAAGCGCTACGCCGGGGACAACTTCGAGGTCTACGAGGTCTGGCGCTGGTACAAGGAGGCCGTCGCGGCGGCCACCGACCCGGCCATCCCCGAGCGCTGGTGGGCCCACGGCCAGTTCCATGACGGAACGCCCATCGCCAAGCCCCAGCGCGTCCTCTACCGCGAGCGGGCCGACCTGCAGGCGGCCTTCCCCGACCCCTTCGAAGGGGGCTACCAGGCCTGGTGGAAGGCCGAGGGTCCGGGCCGGAATGGCTAGTCCCCGGCCCACCCCCGAGGCCATCCGGCTATCGGCCTCCGTCGACGCCGCGGCCTCGCGCCTGGCGGCCCTGCGCGCCGAAAGCGAGCGCCGCAATGGAGAGGTCCAGAGGGCGGAGACCGCCGAGGCCCTGGCCCGGTTGCGGCTGGGCGAGGCCCTGGCCGAGGCCCTCGGCGCCCGGGCGGTGGCGGAGGCCCGGCTGCGCGCGTCGCAGTTCGACCGCTACCGCGCCGCAGCCCTGGCCCGGCGGCGGCCGGACCGGCGCAACCGGCTCCGTAGGCTGGCCGAGAAGTTGCTGGTGCGGCTCGGAGCTCCTGGCCGGGCCCTGGTCCGCGCCCGGGCGGCCCTGGGCGACGGAGCGGCCCTGTTCGATCCCGCCCCTTACCGCGCAGGCGCGCCCGGTCCGGTCGGCCCGGACGCCATGGTCCACTACCTGGTGTGGGGCGGAGACGCCGGACTGTCGCCGCATCCCCTCTTCGATTCCGGGTTCTACGCCAGCCGCAACGCCGGTGAGCTGGCCCGGACGGGCCTGACGCCGCTGGACCACTTCCTGCGCGAGGGCGCCGCCGACGGCCGCGACCCGCACCCGCTCTTCAGCCTGGAATGGTATGTCTCCCAGGCCCCGGAGCTGGCGGCGACGGGCGAGAATCCGGTGCTCCACTACCTGCGCACGGGGGCCGCCCGGGGGCTGTCGCCGCACCGGCTTTTCGACCCGGCCTGGGTCCGGGAGGGCGGCGGCGACCTCGTCTGGTACCTCACCGAAGGCTGGCGTCAGGGCGCCTCGCCCCACCCCCTGTTCGACCCGGCCTGGCGCCGCGCGCAGGGCCTGGACGACGGCGAAACCGAGCCGCTTGCGCGCTTCGTCCTGACCGCAAGGGACACGCTTGAGAGCCCGGGTCCCGGCTTCAATTCAAGGACCTATGCCGAGGCCCGGGGCGCCGCCATGGACCCCTCCGCGGACCCCCTCAGCGACTACCTGGCCGGCGGGGCCTGGGCCGTCCTGGGGCCGGAAGGCCTGCACCCGGCCCTCGCCCTGCTGGACGACCCGGAGGCGCTCCGCACCGGAATCACTCCGGCCGAGGCCCTTGCCCGCCGTTCAGCGGCCGCCGAGCTGGCGCCAGACCTCGGCGTAATAGTCGGGGATGTAGTGGAAGGGGCTCAGGCCCCAGACATGGTCGGGATCTGAAAAGACCAGGGACTCCGGGGCCTTGACGACCTCAAGCCCGGGGATCGCAGCCAGGGTGGCGGCGTGCATCCCCTCCAGCCGGGCGTTGTGCGCGGCCCGCGGCGCCCGCCGGCCGGGGGTGATCTCCAGGTCCGGCTCCAGCGCCTCGGTGCGCCCGGAGGCCGTCCGGAGGGCGCCGGCCCAGCGCGCCGCGTGCAGGACGGGCCGGGCGCCCGACAGGGCCCCGCCGGGGGCGAAAAGCGTCGCCAGGGCGTCCAGCGAGCGTCGCCACAGCGTCGCGTCCGCGTCCCCCAGGGCCTCGACGCGGTTCAGGCCCGGCAGGGGCGGGAGGCCGATCCACCCGGAGGTCTCCAGCTCCCAGGAGGCGGTCACGACCCCGCCGGCGCCCGCCAGAAGGTCGAACCGCTCGTCAATGTAGTCGAGGATGACCACCTCCGGTCGAAAGGCGGCGAGTCGCGCCAGGCCGGTCTTGGTGAGGTCGGCCTGGAGGGCCTGAGCCGGATTCGGCCGCAGGCCCGGCGCCGGACCCTCCGGCGCGACCAGGCCCCGGGGCCGGGCGCCGAACAGGCTCGGGAGACGGGTCCGGGACATATAGAGGAGGCCCTCCGCCGGCGCCCCCGCCATCCGCCACAGGTCCCGGCTCACGCAACTGCCGAGGATGGCGACGCGGCCAGCCCCGGCGAGGGGCGGCGGAAGACGGGAGGAACCGGTCATGCCGAAACGTTAGGTCGAATCGATCCCCGGTGCACAGACCCGGCCGCCGCCGACCCCCTTGTTTGGTTCAG
>CAIMLY010000168.1 GCA_903842425.1 uncultured Alphaproteobacteria bacterium
CGTGGCGCATGTGAACGCCTCGTTCAACAACACCCTGATCACCCTCACCGACGCGCAGGGGAACGCCATCTCCTGGTCCTCCGCCGGCATGATGGGCTTCAAGGGCTCCCGGAAGTCGACGCCCTACGCCGCCCAGATGGCGGCCGAGGACGCGGGCCGGAAAGCCGCTGAGCACGGCGTCAAGACGCTGGAAGTCAATGTGTCCGGGCCGGGGTCCGGACGGGAGTCTGCGCTCCGCGCGCTCCAGTCGGTCGGCATGACGATCACCACCATCCGCGACGTGACCCCGATCCCGCACAACGGCTGCCGTCCGCCGAAGCGGCGTCGGGTCTGAGTAGTTAAATTCCGCATATCTCCTTCGCCGGACCGCGCTTTCCGCGTCCGGCGATCCTGCGTTCGAGGGACATTCATCCGTGATCGAAAGAAACTGGAACGAACTCATCCGTCCCGAGAAGCCGGCCATCGAGCTCGGCGCCGACCCCGCCCGCAAGGCGCGGCTGGTGGCCGAACCCCTCGAGCGCGGCTTCGGCGTGACCCTGGGCAACAGCCTCCGCCGGGTCCTTCTCTCGTCGCTCCAGGGCGCGGCTGTGACCGCCGTCCAGATCGACGGCGTGGTCCATGAATTCTCCTCCCTGGAGGGAGTTCGCGAGGATGTCGTCGACATTGTCCTGAACATCAAGCAGCTGGCCCTTCGGATGCACGCGGAAGGTGTCCGTCGCATGACGCTGCGCGCCCAGGGCCCCGGCCCGGTGACCGCCAGCCAGATCGAGACGGGCTCGGACATCGAGATCCTGAACCCTGACCATGTGCTCTGCACCCTCGACGAGGGGGCGAGCGTGCGGATGGAGTTCACGGTCCAGAACGGCAAGGGCTATGTCCCCGCCGAGATGAACCGGCCGGAGGATGCGCCGATCGGGCTGATCGCCGTCGACAGCCTCTACTCGCCCGTCAAGCGGGTCGCCTACCGGGTGGAGCCCACCCGCCAGGGCCAGAGCCTGGACTACGACAAGCTCGTCATCGAAGTTGAGACCAACGGGGCGGTCTCCCCGGTGGACGCCGTGGCCTATGCCGCTCGGATTCTCCAGGACCAGCTCCAGATCTTCATCACCTTCGAGGAGCCGAAGAAGAAGTCCGACGCCGACTCCAAGCCGGAACTGCCTTTCAATCCGGCCCTCCTGAAGAAGGTGGACGAACTGGAGCTGTCGGTGCGTTCGGCCAACTGCCTCAAGAACGACAACATCGTCTACATCGGCGACCTCATCCAGAAGACCGAGGCGGAGATGCTCCGCACCCCGAACTTCGGCCGGAAGTCGCTGAACGAGATCAAGGAAGTGCTCGCCGGCATGAACCTGCATCTCGGCATGGACGTGCCCAACTGGCCGCCCGAGAACATCGAAGAGCTGGCCAAGAAGTTCGAAGACCAGATGTAATCCCGCGGCGCGTCGCGAGACGCCCCGCCTCCGAGGAGAGACCGCCATGCGCCACGGTAATGCGCACCGCAAGCTGGGACGGACGAGCGCCCACAGGACCGCCATGTTCGCCAACATGGCCGCGAGCCTCATCAAGCATGAGCAGATCGTGACTACCCTGCCGAAGGCCAAGGAACTGCGGCCGGTGGTGGAGAAGCTGGTCACCCTGGCCAAGCGGGGCGACCTTCACGCCCGTCGTCAGGCCATCAGCCAGATCCGCGACGTGGAACAGGTCGGCAAGCTCTTCGCCACCCTGGGGCCCCGCTATGCCGAGCGCCGCGGCGGCTACACCCGTGTCCTCAAGGCTGGCTTCCGCTACGGCGACAATGCGGCGATGGCCGTGATCGAGTTCGTGGACCGTGATCCCTCCGAGAAGGGCAAGGATTCCGGGCCCGTGCAGACCCCCGCTTTCGCCGACGCCTGATCCCGGCTCAGTCTTCGCAAGAGGGCTCCAGACCCCGGCCGTGCGCCGGGGTCTTTTCGTTTGGGCGGGTTGCAGGGCGGCGACCGACGGGCCAAGGTTCGTGCAAGGGGACCCCGGACCATGACCACAACTCACTCGACGCCCGCCGGCCGTAAGGCCGCGTTCGGGTTCATTTTCGCCTCCGCCCTCCTGAACGCTGTGTCCTTCGGCGTGACGATCCCGGTGCTGCCGGCCCTGGTTAAGGAGTTTGCGGGCGGCGACACC
>CAIMLY010000169.1 GCA_903842425.1 uncultured Alphaproteobacteria bacterium
GGCCTGCCTGCTGGTCGGCGATACCTGCAAGACCGGCTCCCGCCTGATGGACCGTTTCCTCGTGGCCCCCGGCGAGCTCATCCTGGTCGAAGACGACAAGGGTGGCGTCAAGCGCGCCACCGGCACCTCCTTCGCCGCTCCCCTGGTCTCTGGCGCCGCCGCCCTGATCCAGGACCGCTGGCCCTGGTTCGCGGCCAAGCCCGCCGAAACCGCCGAGATTCTCCTGCGGTCTGCGCGGGACCTGGGCGATCCTGGGGTAGACCCGGTGTATGGCGCCGGTCTTCTCGACATCACCGCCGCCCAGTCGCCGCTCGATTTCGGGGCGCTCCGCTGGTACACGGTCAGCCCCTCCGGAAAGACGAGCGAGTACTCGGTCAAGCAGGTCCTGAATGACTTCGCTTCAGAGTCCCTGAAGGGAATCCAGTCCGTCGGACTCTACTACTACGCCTTCGAGACTGTCGGGACGACCGAGCGTGACTTCGGCATCCCCCTCTCCTCGCGCCTCGTCGGACAGACCTTCAAAACCAAGTCCGGCGCTTCGGAGTACTTCCAGGGCTACATCCTTGATCGCCTCAGCACCTGGGCGAAGACCCAGACCCAAGGCTTTGCGTCGGGCGGCCTGGGCTTCGGAGCCGGGGCCTACACCGTGGCCAACCCCTGGGGCGCTGACCTGACCCTTTCGGTAGCTCCCAGACAAGCCCGGTCGGGGTTTGTTTCCGAGGGCCTCGAGACCCAGTCCCGACTGCACCTGTCGAATGAGCGCGGATCGGCTGATTTCGGCTTCGGTGATGGCGCCCGCTACCTGGCGGCGACCTCGTCCGGGGCGGCCGCTACGGATTTCGATCCCGCCATGGGCGGCTCGAACCCCCTTCTCGGCTTCGCTTCGGGCGGCGCCTTCCTGGGATACCAGGCACATGTCACAGACCGGCTCGACCTGACCGCCGGCGCAACCCAGCGCTACGACCGTCGGGATGAATCCGCCGGATGGGCGGTGATCCAGCCGGGCAGTGCAGCCGAGACCTATTCCGCACAGGCGGCGACCCTCGGCTTGCGCTATGCGGTCACGGATCGGATGAATGTGAGTGCATCCTACGTCCGCCTCCGGGAAGACTCCGCCATCCTCGGCGTACAGTCCCTGGAAGCTGCAGACCTGGGCGCCGGAGCCGTCAGCGACGCCTTCACCCTGGGCCTGGACGCGGAGCTGGCGGAGGGGCTTCGACTGAACCTTTCCGGATCCATGGGCCAGACCCGGGCCGGGGACGGCTTCCTGCGTACCGACGCCGACGGCCTCAAGACCTCCGCCTGGCAGGCCAGCCTGTCCGCAGAAGACCTCTTTGCCCGCGGCGACTCCGCACGGCTCTCCCTCCTGCAACCCCTCTACATCGAGAAGGGCCGCATGGCCTTCACCGGCATCGAGGTCGTGGACCGTAGGACCGGCGAGAAGGGGGTCGTGACCCGATCCTTCGGCGTCGAACAGGAACGGCCGCTGGCAGCCGAAGTGCAGTATGGTCGCACGCTCGGAGCGGCGGATTTGTCGTTCTTTGGGAGGGTCGACCTCAACCCGACCCAAATTCAAGGCACCGAAGCCGTCATTGGCGGCGCACGGATTCGAGTTGGATTCTAGCCCAGCGCCTTAGGCCAAGCTTAAGGGATTAAGTCCATCATTACTCCAGTTGGAGATGAAATGATGGCAGCAATCCGTGCTCCCCATCTGGCTACGCTGGCCATAGCGCTTGCGATTTGCTGCTCTAGATCTCCAGAAGCCAGTGCAGCTGCAATAGCCCCCCAGGTCGCGCAATCTGACGCCGTGCTACTGAAGCGCGCTCAGGACCTCATGGTGACCGATCCGAATGGTTCGCTCTCGCTGGTTGATGGCGTCCTCCGGGATCGGAAGTCTAACGCGGATGCAGACAAGATTTACATCGAGGCTTCCTGGCTGAAGGCGCAAGCGCTGAACAGGCTGGGCCGCCAGAGCGAAGCC
>CAIMLY010000170.1 GCA_903842425.1 uncultured Alphaproteobacteria bacterium
GTCCCCCGGGCCCAGCACCGCCGCCTGCCCCGCCCCGGTGGTCAGGGTCAGGGTCCCGGCGGTGGCGTTGACCACGTCGTAGCGCTTGCTCACCGAGGGCAGGGTCACCGTGCAGCCCCCCGGACCGGTGACCTTCAGCTTGGCCGCGCGGGCCTGGTCGGGGGCGAAGTTGGCGCTGGTCAGCACGGCGTTGCCGGTCAGGTTGACGGCGGTCCAGCCGGCGATGGCGAAGTCGATCAGGGCGATCACCGTGGTCAGCTTGGGCGCGCCCCAGGTGGTCAGGTTCTCGCCGGCGGCCTGCATTTCCAGGCGCAGGCTCGGCGTGGCGGCGGAAGGCATTCAGATCTCCTCTCCGGTGTCGTGACGGATCCAGCGGGTCCCGTCGGAATGGGCCAGGACCCCCAGGTCCCGGACCAGGATCATCCGCCAGGGCCAGGCCGCGGCGGGGGGAAGGTCGGCGCGCAGGCAGGTCGCCGCCGGCATCGGGGCGGACGGCGCCTCCAGGGCCCGCAGGGCGTCCAGAATGGCGCCCAGCAGGGGGCGCAGGGCGGGCGGCGCGCCCGGCCCCGGATCGGCGGGGATCATGCCCGCCGCCCCTCAAGGAGGGCCGCCGGCTCCAGGCGCAGGGCGGCGGGGCCGGCGATCCGGGCCTCGCGCATCCGCGCCTCGGTCAGGGCGGCGTCGAAGCGGGCGGCGAAGACCGCCAGCATCTCGCCGTCGCGCAGGAAGGGCGCGGCCTCGGCCAGGGCCCCGAACAGGTAGAGGTCCGGGTGCTCGGCCAGGACGGCGTTGACGGGCCGGGCCTCCGACAGCCGGGGCCGGGCCCGGTAGATCAGCACAAGCGGCGTTCCCGCCTCCGGGGGCGGGTCCAGGACCAGCCGCCCCGGCTCGACGCGAACGCCCTGCGCTGTCCCGTCGGGCCGGACCAGGGACAGGACGTCGCGCAGGTCGTCCGGCGCGGCCAGCCCGGCCTCTCCCGGCCCCGCCTCCAGCGCCACCCGGACCGTCAGGCCCGAAAAGCCCATCAGCCGGTTCAGCCGGGCCTCGGCCAGGGTGATGAAGTCGCCGGTCCGTCCGGCCAGGTCCTCGCGGTCCAGCCAGTCGGCCACCGCCGCCTTCAGCTCGTCATAGGTCGCCAGCCCCATGCGGGGGTCTCCTCTCTCAGGTCTGGAAGGAAGGGAGCCCTCGCCGCCCCCGGAGCGCATCCGGGGGCGGGAGGGCCGTCCGTCAGGGCCTGGGCGTCAGGGCCTGGGCGTCAGTTGCAGGCCAGGCGGCAGGCCAGCTGCGGGCGCAGGGTGCGATAGCCGTAGAGGACGTCCAGCCGGCAGGGGAACCTGTCGCTGTTGATGTCGTACTGCCGCACGATCCGCATCGAGATCCCGTCGAAAACCTGGCGCGCCGAGAAATCGACGCCCCGGGGCATGACCAGGTCCGCCGTGGCGAAGGCGAAGGCGCTCTTGTGATAGAGCATCGACAGGCCGTTCGGGGTGTTGGCGACGCCGGCCACGGCGATCGCCGCCGCCGCATTGGTGGTCGCCAGGGTCACGGTCTGCAGCGGGCCGGAGGTGATGATCGCCGGCGAGATCTGCACCGCGCCCGCGCCGCCGGCGAAGGCCTGGGTCACCACGAACTGCTGCGGCGTCCCCGTGTTGGCCTTGGTCTCCGGGTGCACCCGCATGACCCCGGCGATGGTGATCACGTCGCCCCTGGCCAGGGTCCCCGTCCCCGTCGCCACCGTGATGGCGTTCACCGGGTTGGCGGAGATCGGCAGCGCCGTCGGCAGGGTGTTGGTCGTGTAGCCGGCCCCGCCGCCGCGCAGGTGCGACGGCCACAGGGTGTTCTCCATGAAGTCGAACCCGGCCGTGCGGCCCATGTAGCCCTCGCGGTACTGCTTGGCCACGGCGTCGGAGTCGTTGAACAGGCCCTTCAGGGCGTCCACCAGGTCCATGTTGTCCTGGGTGTTCAGGTTGGCCGTCCGGCCGCCCA
>CAIMLY010000171.1 GCA_903842425.1 uncultured Alphaproteobacteria bacterium
GAAGGGCGCGACGTCGCGGTGTTCAATGTCGGGCCAGGCGCGGTGGAGCCCCCCAAGCCGCCGACGGACGCCCAGCTCACCGAGTTCATGAAGGCCAATTCCGAGCGCCTGATGCGCCCCGAATTCCGGATCCTGAGCGTTGTCCGCTTCAGCTCCACCCAGTTCGCAGGGCAGGTCAAGGTGTCGGAGGCCGACATCCGCAAGCAGTTCGACTTCCGCAAGGACTCCCTGAACCGGCCCGAGACCCGCTCGCTGGTCCAGGTCCCGGCCAGGGACCCCGCCGGCGCCCGCAGCCTGGCCGAGCGCCTGGGCAAGGGCGAGGACCCGGCCGCTGTCGCACGCTCGGCAGGCGTCGATCCCGTGCTCTACGCCGACAAGCCGCGCACGGCGGTGGTGGACGGCAAGGTGGGCGAGGCCGCCTTCGGCATGGCCAACGGCGAGGTGCGCGTGGTCCAGGGCGACCTGGGCCTGGCGGTGGTCAAGGTGACGGGTGTCACGCCCGGCCGGGTGGTGACCCTCGAGGAGGTCCGCCCCATGCTGGAGGCCGAGGCCCGCAAGACGGCCGCCGCCGAGAAGGTCTATGAGATCAGCCAGGCCTACGACGACGCCCACGCCGGCGGCGCCAACCTGGACGAGGCCGCCGCCAAGGCCGGCGTGCCGGTGACCACCCTCGGGCCCGTGGCCGAGGAGGGCTTTGACCCCACGGGCAAGCCGGTGACCGGCCTGTCGGCGCGCCTGGTCCAGACGGCCTTCCGCCTGCCGGAGGGCGGGGAGAGCCAGATCGAGGACGAGGGCCAGGGCGAGTCCTTCGTGGTCCGCGTCGACAAGATCATCCCCCGGGCGCTGCCGCCGCTGGACGAGGTGCGCCAGCCCCTCACCCGCGCCTGGATGAGCCAGGAGATGGTCCGCAGGCTGCGCGCCAAGGCCGACGCCCTGGCCGAGCGGGTCCGCAAGGGCGAGGACATCACCGCCGTCGCGGCCTCCATCGGCGCCCGTCCCGACCGTCTCACCGGCCTGACCCGGCAGGGCGCCGGCCAGGAAGGCCCGCTGTCGCAGGAAGGTTTCGCCCAGGCGTTCAACGCCGGGACCGGCGGGGTCTTCGTGGCCCAGAGCCCCGCCGCCTTCGCGCTGATGGTCGGCCGGATCGAGAAGATCACGCCCCCGGCGGTGACCGAGAACGCCCGCGCGGTGGAGCAGGTCCGGCCCCAGCTCGGCATGACCCTGTTCAACGAGATCGGCGGCCAGATGCCGCGCTATGCCCGCGCCAAGCTGAAGGTGCGGACCGATCCCGAACTCGCCCGCCAGACCCTCGGCGTCGAGACGCCCAAGCCTGGCGAGGGCAAGGACGCAGGCGCCAAGGGCGGGAAAGAGGCCGCCGGAAAGTGACCCTCGAACCCGGCTTCCAGGCATTTTCCGATATCTACGGAGCCGGGCGCGCCCAGGTCGTCTGGACCCGGCTGATCGACGACCTCGAGAACCCGGTCTCGGCCTACCTGAAGATCGGCAACGGCCACCCCTACGCCTTCCTGTTCGAAAGCGTCGAGGGCGGGGCCTGGCGGGGGCGCTATTCGGTCATCGCGCTCAAGCCGGACCTGGTCTGGCGCTGCCGGGGCGACGCCGCGGAGGTCGCAGAGGGCGAGGACATCGCCGCCGGGCGCTTCACGCCCCGGGCCGGAGGGGCCCTGGACTCCCTGCGCGACCTGGTCGCCGCCTCGCGACTGGACCTGCCGGCCGGCCTGCCGCCAATGACGGCGGGGATCTTCGGGGCCGTCGGCTACGACATGATCCGGCTGGTGGAGCGGCTTCCCGACGTCAATCCCGACCCCCTGGGCCTGCCGGACGCCGTGATGATCCGCCCCTCGGTGGTGGCCGTGTTCGACGGCATCGCGCAGGAAATCCTGCTGGCCACCACGGTGCGACCTTCGGCGGTGACCGCCGGGGAGGCCTGGGCGGCGGCGCAGGCGCGGCTGGAGGCCGTCCGCGCCGACCTGCGGGCCCCGACGCCCCTGCCGACTGGCGCCGCCACGCCGCAACCCGACCGGTTCACCACCCCGGTGAGCCGCGAGGACTACCGGACCGTGGTGGACCGCGCCAAGGGCTACATCGCCGCAGGCGACATCTTCCAGGTGGTGCCAAGCCACCGGTTCCGGGCGCCCTTCCCGCACGATCCCTTCGCGCTCTACCGCTCGCTTCGGCGGACCAATCCCTCGCCCTTCCTGTTCTACCTGAACTTCGGCGACTTCCAGCTGGCCGGCTCGTCACCGGAGATCCTGGTCCGCCTGAGGGACGGCAAGATCACCATCCGGCCGATCGCCGGGACCCGGCCCCGGGGCGCGACGCCGGAGGAGGACCTGGCCCTGGAGGCCGAGCTCATCGCCGACCCCAAGGAACGGGCCGAGCACCTGATGCTGCTGGACCTGGGCCGCAATGACGTGGGCCGGGTGGCCATGCTGAACGCTGCAGGGGCCAATGCGCCGGCCCCGCGCGCGGCGGGCCCCCACGTCCGGGTCACCGCCAGCTTCTTCGTCGAGCGCTACAGCCATGTGATGCACCTGGTCTCGAACGTCGAGGGCGACGCCCCGGAGGGACTGGACCCCGTCGACGTGCTGATGGCCGCCCTGCCCGCCGGCACCCTTTCAGGGGCGCCCAAGGTGCGGGCCATGCAGATCATCGACGAGCTGGAACTCGAGAAGCGCGGCGTCGCCTACGCCGGGGCCGTGGGCTATTTCGGCGCCGACGGCTCGGTGGACACCTGCATCGTCCTGCGCACCGCCTGCTTCAAGGACGGGATCATGCACATCCAGGCCGGCGGCGGGGTGGTGGCCGACAGCGACGCCGACGCAGAGTACGACGAGACCCTGCACAAGGCCCGGGCCCTGCGCCGGGCCGCAGAAGAAGCCTGGCGCTTCGTCTGACCGCGCCGGGACCCTTCCAAAGGCTGTGCGATAACCGCCAGTGACCGTCATCAAACCTCAAGCCCTCTTCCTCGCCAGTCGCCTCCGGGCCATGCCCGGACCCTATTCGCAAGCCCCCTCACGGAGCCCCACATGAACCGCCTGACCGCCGTCGCCCTGCTCGCCGCCCTCGCCGCGCCCGCCGTCGCCGTCGCTGAGCCCATTCCTGCCGGGGTCGCCGCCATGATCGAGGCCGCCGCCAAGGACCCGGCCAAGCTGAAAGTCGTCGCCGACATCGCCCGCCAGACGAACCCGGCCTCGGCCGCGGAGATCGACGCGCGGGTGGCCGAGATCGCCGCCGCCGCCGAGGCGGCCCGGGTGGAGACGCTCTCCAGCCAGACCTTCCTGGAAGGCTGGACCGGCCAGGGCGAGGCCGGGGGCTTCGTCTCCACCGGCAACGCGGAGGAGTCCGGCCTGGCCCTCGGCCTGGGACTGACGAAGGAGTCGCTCCGGTGGCGCCACCGCCTCGACGCCGTCGCCGACTACCGCGAAACCGACGGCGTCAAGACCAAGGAGCGCTACTTCGCCGGGTACGAGGGCAACTACAAGATCACCGACAGGCTCTACGCCGTGGGCGCCCTGAGCTGGGAGAAGGACGTCTTCGCCGGCATCGACCGCCGGTTCGCCGAGTCCCTCGGCCTTGGCTACCGGGTGATCGACCGCAAGACCCTGCACCTGGACGTCGACGCCAGCGTGGCCGCGAGGCAGACCGAGTACGTCCGCCCGGCAGTGTCCGTACCTGAGATCAGCTACAGCGAGTCCACGATCGGCGCCCGCCTGGGCGGACGGCTGGTCTGGGACATCAACGAGAACACCTCGCTCTCGGAAGTGGCCGTGGCCTACTTCGACGACCGCAGTAATTCGCTGGAATCAACCACTGCCCTGACCACCCGGCTGACGGGCTCCCTGGCGGCCCGGTTCTCGGTCAACGTGCGCTATGAGTCCGACCCGCCCCTGGGCCGCGAGCAGACCGATACGACCACCCGCGCCTCACTCGTCTATTCCTTCTGAGGACCATCCGGCCCCGTCAGGGGCTGGGGGCGAGGATGACGGCGGCGGCCAGGGCCAGGGCCGTGGCGGCGGCGAAGGCGGCGGCTGCGAGGGCCGCCCCCAGGCCGTCGCGCCGGTGAGGGGTCTCGAGGAGGGCTCTCGCCCTGGCCATCTCGTCGGGGCTGACCGCCCCCGGTCGGGAATCATCCTGCGCCATGCCCCAGCCTGTCCCCGGCGGGGCGGCGTGACAATCAGGCTTTCCCTCGGGCCGCGGTTTCACTAGGGACAGGTCCATGATCCTGGTGATCGATAACTACGACAGCTTTACCTACAACCTGGTTCACTACCTGAACGAACTGGGGGCGGAGACGCGCGTCCACCGCAATGACGACATGAGCGCCGAGGCGGCCCTGGCCCTGCGGCCCGACGCCGTCCTGCTGTCGCCCGGGCCCTGCTCGCCGGACGAGGCGGGGATCTGCCTGGAGCTGTTGCGGCGGGCGCCGGACGACCTGCCCATCCTCGGGGTGTGCCTGGGACACCAGTCCATCGGCCAGGCGTTTGGCGGCCGGGTGGTCCGGGCCAAGGCCCTGATGCATGGCAAGACCAGCGCCATCCGACATTCCGGCAAGGGCGTCTTCAGCGACCTGCCCAACCCTTTCACCGCCACCCGCTATCACAGCCTGGCGGTGGAGCAGGCCAGCCTGCCGGACAGCCTGGAAGTCACGGCCTGGACGGACGACGGCGAGATCATGGGCCTGCAGCACCGGACCCGGCCGGTCCACGGCGTCCAGTTCCATCCTGAATCCATCGCCACCGAGGGCGGACACAAGCTCCTGGGCAACTTCCTGGAACGCGCGGCCCGGGCCCGTGTCTGAGGCCTTCCGCCCCCTGCTGGGCCGCCTGGTCGCCGGCGAGGTTCTGGACGCCGCCGAGGCCGAGGCCTTCTTCGCCGCCTGCCTGAAGGGCGAGCCCTCGCCCGCCCAGGTTGGCGCCGCCCTGACCGCCCTGAGAATGCGCGGCGAGACCCCGGGCGAGATCGCGGCCGGCGCGCGCGCCATGCGCGCCGCAGCAGTGCGGCTGGAGACCCCCTTCCCCACCCTTGATGTCTGCGGGACCGGCGGCGACGGCCTGCATACCCTGAACGTCTCCACCGCCGTGGCCTTCGTGGCGGCCGGCGGGGGGCTCAAGGTCGCCAAGCACGGCAACCGGGCGCTGTCGTCCAGGTCGGGGACCGCCGACGTCCTGGCCGCCCTGGGCGTCAACATCGAGGCCCATCCCGAGCGCCAGCTTCACGCCCTGGAGACCGCCGGCGTCTGCTTCCTCTTCGCCCAGGCCCACCACGGGGCCATGCGGCATGTCTCGCCCATCCGGGCGGAACTGGGCTTCCGGACCCTTTTCAACCTCTTGGGCCCGCTGACCAACCCAGCCGGCGCCTCGCGGCAAGTGCTGGGGGTGTTCGCCCTGGCCTGGCTGGAGCCC
>CAIMLY010000172.1 GCA_903842425.1 uncultured Alphaproteobacteria bacterium
ACCACCGTCGAACCCGACACCGCCTCCCTGTCATGGGCCGAGCGGTGCTCGGGCACGACCTACTCCGAGATGGGGGAGGCGTCGCTGCAGCTCGCAGTCGCCTACTACTACACGCAGCACAGCCGACGCCCCGACCCGGTCGACTGGGATGTCATCCACCGGTGGGGCGCCGGCGTCGCCGTCATCACCCACCTCGGATAGCGGAAGGAGAACCCATGGCAGCCGTAAAGCAGTACGACGCATACATCCCCGGCCTGAACGCCCTGCTGCGGGACCTCCGCGGCCTGGACAAGGACGCCCAGAACGAACTCCGCACCGCCTCGACCGCCATCGCGGACCGATACATGGTCCCCGCATGGAAGTCGGCCGCCCAGGGCGCCGGACCGTGGAGTGACCACATCGCCGACACCGTCAAGGCGAAGCGGGACCGCCTGCCCGCCGTCCAGATCGGCGCGAACCGGAAGAAGGCCTTCTCCGGCGGGGCAACCGTCAACATGGTCCGCTACCCGTCACACGCCGGCCGCGTCCGCGAATCCATCCCCGCCGCATTCGTGGCGACAGGGTGGATGCGGGCCGCCAAACCGGCCTACGTCGGGGATGCCGTGGCCGAATGGGGACAGGCCGTCGACCGCATCGTGGACACCTTCAACGCTGGACCGGACTACTGATGGCCGGCCGCACTCTAACCGTGTACCTGGCGGCAGACACTTCCAAGTTCAAGAGCCACATGGCATCCGCCGGTGACTCAGTCGACGGGCCAGACGGACTGCGGGGCCGCATCGGCGGCCTCGCCGGAAGCCTGAATGACATGCTGGGGCCCGCCCTCTTAGGCGCCGGAATCGCAGTCGGCGCCCTCGCCCTGAAGTTCGCGGGGGAGGGGATCAAATCGGCGATGGACGAAGCCGCCGAACTCGAGAAACTACATCTGACACTAAAGAATCTTGGTTTCGAGGACGAAGCTGCGAACGTGGACAAGTTCATTGAGGCATCAATGAGGGCAACCACCTACACAGATAGCGAACTACGCCCAGCATTCGAAACTCTTCTCCTGGCCACGGATAACGTCCGGGGCGCTCAGGATCTGCTAACACTCTCCCTAGACGCCGCCAAGGGCTCCAATCGTGACCTAGAAACCGTGACAAGGGCTCTGGCGAAAGCGGAGGACGGCAATACCAGCGCACTCGAGCGCATGTTCCCTTGGCTCGATAAGAACCTCCTCAAGACAGAGGGCATGGACTACGCCACACAAGCATTAGCGGACCGATTCAATGGACAGGCCATCGCCGCAGCTGACAGCTGGACAGGCCGGCTAGGCAACGCGTCGAAGGGTTTCGACGAACTGAAAGAGTCGTTCGGAACCGGATTCCTGACGGGCCTCGAAAACGCCGAGACCAAGACGGACAACTTCGCGGGGGCCCTATACGACTTGCAAGACCCCGCTTCGGAAATCGGAAGCACGCTTGGCGAGATGGTCATCACCCTTGGCAAACTTTCCGGCGGGCTCTTCGATGCCCAAAAGGACGCTGAGACTTTCGCGAAGACGATCGGCCCGCTTGGTGAAGGTCTCCTACCGTTCATTAACCCGCTCCAGCACATACTCGACCTCCTCAACGGCATTCCTCGTGCGATCGACCTGGCCAAATCCGCACTCGAATCCCTCCCCAGCATCGACCTTGGGGGCAGCCCATCTCCGACGACTAGCAAAAGGCCGATCCTCGGATGAGCGCACCCATCACGGCCATCAGTATCGGCGGGGCCTCTGTCGCCCTCGACGCCGTCGAATGGTCCGTCAACGTCACCCACGGCCGGCAGAACATCGCTGCCAGCCCGCAGCCATCCACGGCG
>CAIMLY010000173.1 GCA_903842425.1 uncultured Alphaproteobacteria bacterium
CGAGGAGCACTACGCCGTGGCCCGCCGGGTCCAGGAGACCCTGCAGCAGTACAAGGCCCTGAAGGACATCATCGCCATCCTCGGCATGGACGAGCTGTCCGAAGAGGACAAGCTGACGGTCTCCCGCGCCCGGAAGATCCAGAAGTTCCTGTCCCAGCCCTTCCACGTGGCCGAGCAGTTCACCAACATGCCCGGCATCTTCGTGAGCCTCGAAGACACCATCCGCTCGTTCAAGGCGGTGGTGGACGGCGAGTACGACCACCTCCCCGAGGCCGCCTTCTACAATGTCGGCACCATCGAGGATGCCGTGGCCAAGGCCGAGCAACTGGCTGCGGAAGCCTGATCGGCATGGCGGGCAAGCTGCAATTCTCGCTGGTGTCTCCGGAGCGCGAGCTGTTCTCCGGAGAGGTCGACCAGGTGGACGCGCCGGGGTCCGAGGGCGACTTCGGCGTCCTTCCCGGACACGCGCCCTTCATGACCGCCCTGCGGGAGGGCCAGCTCCGCTTGTACCGGAACGGCCAGGTCACCACCTTTGAGGTCCGGGGCGGATTCGCCGACGTGACCCCGGCGGGCCTCACCGTGCTGGCGGAATCCGCCGTCGAGGTCTAGCCGGGCGTCACGATCCGGACAAAATGGTTCCGCAACCTCAGGCCAGGGCCTGGGGGACAGACGACAGGATACGAGGAAACAGAATGCGCAGCGCCGTCATCACCCTCGTCGCCGCTTCGGCGATCGCCCTTCCCGCCCTTGCCCAGGACGTCCCGGCCGCCACGCCCGCCGTCCCGGCCGCCGCGCCGGCGCCGGCCCCGGTGGTCGAGACCCTGCCTACGGACGGCGAGATCGGCCAGATCCTCAACGTCATCCGCTCGGTCTGCGTGCCCCTGGTGCGCGGTGGCGAGCTGGCCAAGCTGGCCACGCCGGCCGCCGGCTTCAAGCGCAACAAGAAGGAAGGCGGTTTCACCCAGACCCTGGTGGCCAAGCCCTACACCCTCACGGTCTACGAGCCCGGCTCGAACAAGCAGGTCTGCCGCATCGGCATCAACTACTCGAGCGGCGGCGAGAAGCCCCTCCTGCTCGGCCTCGACAAGTTCGCCTACCTGAACCAGCCCCGCCTCCTGCTCCAGCGCGAGAACAACTACATCCCGCCGACCGACTTCATGCGGGTGACCAGCTCGTGGGAGTACTACACGGACAAGGAGTCCATCGGCCTGGTCTTCGTCCAGCTCAAGAAGCCGGATGGAACCGAGGTCAACCCCAAGTGGGGGATGGGCGAGATCCTCTACTCCGAGCGCAAGTTCTAGGCGGCGGCCTGGCCCCCTCGGGCGGCCAGCCAGTCCAGGATCGCTCCCGCCACGGCCTCCCATCCCGGTTCGCCGGGCAGCCAGTGGCTCATGCCCGGCATCTCGCGGTAGTCCCCACCCAGGCGTTCGGCGACCTGCCGGACGGTGGCGGGGGGGTGGACGCGGTCCCGGGACCCCGCCAGCACCAGTGACTCCACGCCCAGGCGTGTAGAGGGGGCGCGGGTCGTCATCAGCGGATCCAGCCACCAGGTCAGGGTTTCGAGGATGGCCCGGGCGCTCTCGGGGCGGGTTCGCCGGGCCGCCGCCTCCCGCGCCGCCGGCGCCAGGCGATCCAGGCTGAAGGCCTTCAGGAGCCGCAGGTCCGGGTCCACGGGCGAGAAGGGGGTGGGCGCCACCAGCGGCAGGGCGGCGGCGGTCACCGCCTCCTCCACGCTCGATCCGAAGACGCCCCAGGGCGCCGAGGGCGCCAGAAGGACCAGGGCGGAGATGGATGCGCGCCGGGCGGCCATCTGGGCCACCAGGCCCCCCATGGAGTGGCCGAGGAGGATGGGCGCCGCCCCCTCCGCCTCCGTCACCCTCCGGCAGAGGCTGGCCATGTCCGAGGCGTAGTCGGCCATGGACAGGCCGCCCACCTCGCCCGGCCGGTCCCCGGCGCCGTGGCCGCGGAGGTCCGGCGCCAGGACCGGGTGGCCCGCCGCCTCGAAGGGCAGGCGGAAGTCGTCGAACACCCAGCCGCCACAGAAGGCCCCGTGGATCATGATGATCGGGGCCGGCGGGCTCACGGCCGGGCCCCGGCCAGGCTGTCGGCCAGGGGCGCGAAGGCCTGGGCGACGTTGGCGTAGACCGGCTTCTTGAAGGGCACGATGAGCTCAGGCGCCTCGGCCAGGGGCGCCCAGCGCCAGGCGTCGAACTCCACCGGGTGGTGCTGGTCCAGGCGCACCTCGGCTTCGTCGCCCTCGAATCTCAGGGCGAACCAGACCTGCTTCTGCCCCTTCCACCCCCGGTGATGTCGCCGGGACTCCGGAGGATAGTCGTAGGCCATCCAACCCGGCGTCCGCCCGAGGATCGAGACGGAAGTGATCCCGGTCTCCTCGGCCAGCTCACGAAGGGCGGCGGCCTCCAGGTCCTCGTCGTCATCAACGCCCCCCTGCGGGAACTGCCAGTTGTAGGGCGGCGGGGTCTCGACCCGGCGTCCCATCCAGACCCGTCCCTCGGGGCTGAACAGGACGAGGCCGACATTGGGCCTGTAGTCATCGAGGTTCATCACCGGATCCGGGCGAGGGCGGACGCCGGCGCCAGCTGATAGCCTCGGCCCTCGATCTGGGCCGCCCAGGAGGCCACCTGCCTCAGGCTGAGGGGATAGGCTTGTGCGATGCCGAGCCCCTGCCCCTTCTGGAGGGCCGAGGCCTCCACCCTCAGGAGGGCCTCGTCGATGGCCGCCGGCGACAGCACCGGGTCCAGAAGGTGATCCGCCGAGGCGCGCAGATCCCCCCCTCCGGAGGCGCTGGCCACGCCGCTGTCGATGAAGGCGACCCCGCGGTTGCGCAGGGCGCCGGATACCGCCCCCATGCCCTCGGGGCTCTTCACGAATCGCTCGCCCATCCGGTTGGTCACGCCGAAGTAGCCGCTGGCGCGGCCCAGGATCCACTCGAGCCGCCGGACGGTCTCGGCAGGCTGGGCCCGCGCCCTCAGGGTGTAGGGGCCGGGGTCGTTCTCGGGATAGTCCTCGGGCTCCATCGGGACTTCCAGCAGCACCTCGTGCCCGCGCTCCCTCGCCTTGTTGATCCAGTCCTGCAGGTTGGGGGCGTAGGGCGAGAAGGCCAGGGTCACCTGGGGCGGAAGGGACTCTACCGCCTGGCGGGTGATCTCGGCGTCAAGGCCCAGGCCGGCGATGATCACGGACACCCGGGGCCGACCGCTGGGCTTGAAGGGACGCATGTAGGCCCGGGCCGGAGAGACCCCTCCAGGGCCGATCACAGGCAGGACGCCATCGGCTGTCCGGCGGCTGACCCCGGCGATCGGCGCCGGCGGCAGGGCTCCGCCCGTGAAGGCGCCTGCCGCCGCCAGGGCGTCTGTGGCCGTGGACAGGGGCGGCGGCTCCGGGGAGCGGGTGAGACGGTACTCCGGGCGCGCCAGCTCTGCACCGGCCGCCCGGCCGGCGTTCACCGCCGCGCGCCAGCCCTGGGGCGCCGGGCCGGAGATCGACGCCCGCACCTGGGGATAGCCCGCGGCCGGGTCGCCGAGCAGGGTGATCAGGGCCGCGGCGCTGCCCAGGAACAGGACCAGGGCGGCGCCCGCACCCACCAGGGGCTGGGACAGCACTGACGCCAGGCCGCCGGCCTCCTTGCGGATCCGCGAGGCGGCGGGCGCGGATCTTCGGAACGACGGGCGTCTCATGGGCAGGTCTCCACGCCGGAGCCTTTCGCGAAAGCGGTTTCCAAAGGCTTAGTGCCAGTCCGCGGCCAGGGGAACCCGCAGCCTTCGCATCCCGGCGTCAGGGCTTGGGCGGGGTTGGCCCGGCAGGCGACGGGCCCGGCTTGGCCGCCGGGGGCCGGGCGCCCACCACCTCGGCCATCCGGGCGGTCGGCTTGGGCAGCTTGGGGGTCGCCGCGACGGAACCGTTCTTCAGGACATCCTTCGCCCGGTTCAGCTGGAAATCGCCGGTGCGGGGGTTGAATTCCGCGGGCGGCGCCTCGGCCGGTTCGTGCGGGGCCGCCCGCGACTTGCCCTCGTCGGCGTTGAGCGCGTTGCGGAAGGAGGCCTCCGAGAACTGGAAGGCGCGGTTGGCGATGGCCTGGGCCTCCTCGCGGGACTGGGCGACCTCGAGGTCCGGGGCGATGCCCGTCTTCTGGATCGAGCGCCCGGACGGGGTGTAGTAGCGGGCCGTGGTCAGCTTGATCGCGCCGTCGGCGCCTCCGCGGAGGGGGATCAGGGTCTGGACGGAGCCCTTGCCGAAGCTGGTCAGCCCCACCAGTTCGGCGCGCTTGCGGTCCTGCAGGGCGCCGGCGACGATCTCGGCGGCCGAGGCTGACCCGGTATTGATCAGGACCACCATCGGAAGGCCCCCGGTGATGTCCCCGGTCCGGGCGTTGTAGCGCTCGATGTCCCGGGGATTGCGACCGCGCTGGGAGACGATCTCGCCGTTCTCGAGGAACAGGTCGGAGATCCCCACCGCCTGGTCGAGCAGGCCGCCGGGGTTGTTCCTCAGGTCGAGGATCAGGCCCTTCATGGCGGGGTTCTTCGCCTTCAGCTCCCGGAAGGCCGTGCTGGCCTCCTCGGTGGTCTTCTCGTTGAAGGCCGAGACGCGCAGGTAGCCGTACTCGCCTTCCATCCGGGCCGAGGCCGAACGCGTCTTGATGACCTCGCGGACGATCTTCACGTCGAAGGGATCGGTTTTCTCCCGGGCGATGGACAGGGTTACCGCCTCGCCAGGAGGGCCGCGCATGAGCTTGACCGCCTCGGAGACCGACATGCCGATCACAGACTGGGCGTTGACCGCGGTGATGTAGTCGCCGGGCTTGATCCCCGCCTTGAAGGCTGGCGTGCCGTCCATGGGCGAGATGACCTTGACCACGCCTTCCTCGGAGCTGATCTCCAGTCCCAGGCCGCCGTACTCGCCGCGCGTCTGGTCGCGCATGTCGTTGAGCGCCTCGGGGGTCAGGTAGTTCGAGTGGGGGTCCAGGGAGGTCAGCATGCCGTCCAGGGCCGCCTCGATCAGCTTCCGGGGCTCGGCCTCCGAGACGTAGTTCTCTTCCACCGCCTGGACGACATCGCCGAAGAGCTCCAGCACCCGGTAGCTCTCTGCGCCGGAGGGACCGGCGGCGAACGCGCTCTGGCTGAGGTAGGCCGTGCTCGCGGCGCCAAGGACGAAGGCCGAGACGCCGATAAGGAGGTGCTTCTTCATGAACCGACCCGCTGGGCCGCGCCGGAGGTCCGCCGCGGAAGTTTCTGGATCGCGGCCCCCCGGGGACGCGGTCCGTGAAAGCCTTATCCTGTTTCCCGGCTGAATCCAGAGCCTTGCGTCGTGGCTTTTTCGGGGCGCAGCCAGGGGGCCGGATCGATGGGCCGGCCCAGGTCCCGAAGCTCGAGATAGAGGCTGGCCCCGGCGCCGCGGTCAGAGACCCGGCCGAGGACCTGGCCCTCCGTCACGGTGTCGCCTTCCCGCACCCGTGTGGTGAAGTCGCCCGCCAGGACCACCTGGGCCCGGGGTGTCGCCTGCAGGATCACCGCCTCGCCGAAACCCTCCAGGGCCCCGGCGTAGAGGACGTCGCCGGCCGAGGGCGCTCGGACCTCTGCGCCCGGCGTCGTGCGAAGGGTCAGGCCCTGGGCGCGAAGGCCTCCCACCTGCCGTTGTCCGAACGTCTCCAGGACGGGTCCGGGCGCAGGGACGGTCAGGGCCACGCCTGCGGTCCGCCCCTGGGCCAGCCGCTCGGACAGGACCAGGCCCGCCGCCAGCTCGGCGCGGGCGGCGTCCAGGCCGGCCTCCGGCGACGCCGTCATGGGGTCGGGGGGCGACAGTCGAAGGGCGAAGAGCACCAGGGCGGGATCGCCGCCGCCGCCCGCCGCCGCCGGAGGCCTGTCCTGGGCCATCGCGGACGCCAGGACGGCGCACAGTCCCCCTGCCGCCAGCAGGGCGAAGCCCGCCATCCTCCGGACCTCAGTCACGGTGATAGGGCCCTCCGGCCAGGAGGGTGACGGCGCGGTAGACCTGCTCGGCCAGCATCACCCGCGCCAGGGCGTGCGGCCAGGTCTGGGGGCCGAAGGCCAGGGTGTCATGGGCGCGGGCCCTCAGGCCGGGGTCCAGTCCATCGGCGCCGCCGACCAGGAACACCAGCCGGCGTACGCCGTCATCCCGGAGGCGGCCGACTTCGGCGGCGAAGTCCCGGGAACTCCGCGCCCGTCCGGTTTCGTCGCAGGCGATGATCCGGCTGTCGGCGAGATGGACGCCGAGCGCCTCGGCCTCGGCCGCCTTGCCGGGCTTGCGGCTCTCGACCTCGACCACCTCCACCGGCCCCAGGCCCAGCGCCCGGCCGGCGGCGCTGGCCCGGTCTGCATAGAGCCGGACAAGCTCGCCCTCCGGCGACCGGGACAGCCGGCCGATGGCCACGATGGCGATCTTCACCCGCCAGGCCTCGCGGGAGGCGGGACGAATCCCCCGAACGCCTGCTCCAGGAGACCGGCGAAATGGATCGTGGTCCGGTCCTGCATCCAGCCGCCGATCACCTGGATTCCCATGGGCAGCCCCTCGCGGGACAGGCCGACCGGCAGGGCCGTGGCGGGCAGGTTGGGCAGCAGGGCGACCGCCGGCCAGCCCAGCTGGGCGTAGTAGGGAGTGTCCGCCCCGTTGACCTTCAGGGTCCGCGCGTAGGTCTCCGGGCCATCCTCGTGGGGAAAGGCGGTGACGCCGAAGGTCGGCGTGATCACGACGTCAAAGGTCTCGAACAGGGCCGCCCAGCGCCGGCGGAAGGCCAGCTGGGCGTCCAGGAGGTCCATCCAGGCGTGGGCGTCCGGCGGGGTGGCGCCGGGGGCGCCGCGGCTGATCGCCGTGTTCAGCAGGGGCTGGTAGACTTGGTGCTGGGCCGCGAGGTCTGGCAGGAGGTCACTGCCGCGCGACACCGTCGCCCCGAGGGCCTCCAGCCGCCTGGCGAGGGCCTCGACCGCCCCGGTGATCTCGACATCGGTGGGCGTCAGCGGATGCTCGGTGAGCACCAGGACGCGATGGTCGGCCAGGGTCCTGCGGGCGGGCGGGGCCAGGGTGAAGGCCATGCCCGCAGCCTCATCCGATCCCGGTCCGGCCAGGACCCCAAGGGCCCGCTCCAGGTCGGCCGTGCAGCGGGCCATGGGCCCCACCACCGCCAGGGGGACCGGGACGCCGTCCGTACCCGGCGGGGTGTGCCCCCGGGTCGGGACCAGTCCCCAGGTGGGCTTGTGGCCGAAGACGCCGCAGAGGGCGGAGGGCACGCGGATCGAGCCGCCGATGTCCGAGCCAAGCTCCAGGGGGGTCATGCCGGCGGCGAGGGCCGCTGCGGCGCCGCCGGAGGAGCCGCCCGGCGACCGGGACAGGTCCCAGGGGTTGCGGGTGCGGCCGTAGACCGGGTTTGTGCTCTGCCAGTCGGCCAGCATGGGCGGCACGTTGGTCAGGCCGAGGATGATGGCCCCGGCCGCCTTCAGCCGCTGCACGGCTTCGGCGTCCTGCGGGGCGGTCCAGCCGCCAAAGGCCGGACTGCCCCAGGTCGAGGGCAGGCCCTCCACCTGGTTCGATTCCTTGACCGTCATGGGCAGGCCCAGAAGGGGCAGGCGCTCCCCCCGGGCCAGGCGGGCGTCGGCGGCGCGGGCGGCCTCGCGGGCGCGCTCGAAGTCGCGCACCACGACGGCGTTGATCTCCCGGTCGCGGTCCTCGATCCGGGCGATGAAGGCCTCGGTCAGCTCAAGCGAGCTGACTTTTCGGCCGGCGAGGGCCTCGACGAGGTCGCTGGCGCCCTGGTCGAGCAGGTCCGGGGTGAGTGATCCGGTCATGGCTGTGTCCTCCCGGGGCGGATCGTGCCCCCGGCGGGGCGGTGGAGTCCAGCGGGAGGAGGCCTTCCGGCCGGATCGGGTCAGGCGGGGGTGCGGTGCCCGGGCGAGTCCACCGACCAGATCTTCTCGATGTTGTAGAAGGCGCGCACCTCGGGACGGAAGACGTGGACGATCACGTCTCCGGCGTCGATCAGCACCCAGTCACAGTGCGGCAGGCCCTCGACACGGGCGCGGCCATAGCCATGGTCCTTCAGGCTCCGGAGCAGGTGATCGGCGATGGCGCCCACGTGCCGGTGCGACCGGCCGGACGCCACCACCAGGCCGTCGGCCATGGCGCTCTTGCCCTTGAGGTCGATGAAGACGACGTCCTGGGCCTGGTCATCATCCAAGCGGCTCAGGATCAGCTCCTCCAGCGTGGAAACGCCTTGCGGGAGGGCGGCCCCGGCGGCCGTGGCCGGGGCGGTTTGCGCGGTCGGCGCGGGGTCGGGGCTCAGCGGAACAACTCCTGTTCTGTCACGCCAAAAAGGGTCCTTAGCACAGGGCGAGCCCCGGGTCAGCCTTGACGTGTACGCCCGGCCTGCAACCGCTCGCGAAGGGCGGTCGAGGACTGGAAGTTCAAGGGGCCGTAGAGGAAGATCCAGGCGGGCGGAGCCTGGCCCGCAAGGCCCCGGGCCCGCGGGAAGGGCAGCCGGGCGGCGGCGAACCGCCGCGCCGCCGGAGAGGTCCGGCTCTTCAGCGAGATCCAGGGCCGCGACACCACCGCCACGGGCAGGGCCCGCATGATCTGGGTCCAGCCCCGCCAGCGGTGGAAGCCGGCCAGGCTGTCCGCGCCCATGATCCAGACAAAGCGGACGCCCGGGAAGCGCGCCTTCAGGGCCAGGACGGTGTCGAGGGTGTAGCGTGTTCCCAGCCTCGCTTCGATGTCGGAAACGATCATGCCCCGGTCCCGGGCGAAGGACCGGACGCCCGCCAGCCTCTGGGCCAGGGGCTGGGTATGGTCGCTGGATTTCAGGGGGTTCTGGGGGGCCACCAGCCAGATGACCCTGTCCAGGCCCAGGCGCCTTCGGGCGGTCTCGGCGACGTGGGCGTGACCCTCATGCGCCGGGTTGAAGCTGCCCCCATACAGGCCCACCGTCATCCCCCGGGCGAGGGCGAAACCTGGCCGCAGGGCGTTCGGGCGCCCTCCTGCCGACCGTCGCCTGACCTGTCCCGCCCCCCACATGTCAGGTGTCCGGTTGACCCTGGGGCCACCCGGCGGGTGAGCCGCCCCCGGAGCGGTCGAGCCCAGGGTCGACCTGCCGCATGCGCGTCCGGACGGTGAAGACGCCGTCTCCGGCCAGGACCCCGCCCCGGGCGAAGAGTCGTCCGCCTTCCCAGTTGGAGAGGCCCAGCTCCGGACGGTCCAGGGCGTACTGGCCGTCTACCCAGCGGGTGAAGCCGTCGCCGGTGAAGGGAGCCTCCACCCCGGCCTCGAAGCGCGCCAGGGCCTCCGGGTCGCCGGTGATCAGGGTGGCGACCAGTCGCGGCGCCCGCCGGTTGAACAGGGCGATGGCGGCCTCCAGGTCGTCGACCACTGCAAGGCTCACCTCGGGGGTATCCTCCCACTCCCACTCCCGGGCCAGATCGGCCTCGCCGATGACGTCCGCCCGAGGCTCTGTCGCCAAGCCCTCGGCGCGCACCACCGGGACGGGCTCGGCCATCCAGTCGGATCCCGGCAGGAAACCCTCGGCCCCGGCGAGGACATGCAGGCGATAGCCCCGCCGCCGCCGCCCGGCCGCCTCGAGGGCCTGCAGGAAGACCGGGACCAGCTCGGCCGCCCGGGGGCGGACGATGACGCAGACGTTCAGCGTGTTGCAGACCTTCCGGTCCAGGGAATGATAGGCTGTGGCGGCGAACCGGGCCGCGTCGGCTCCGGCGTCGGCCACCATCCAGGCCCCGCCAGTCCCGTGCAGGCTGACGGGAATCCCGCTCTGGCGGGCGATGGCGCCCAGCTGGGCGACGGCCGGTCCGGAGCCCCGGGCCACCGCCAGGGCCAGGCGACGGTCGGCGAAGAGGGCCCAGCCCGCCGAGCGCTCGGCGGAGTCGACCAGGCTCATGGCGCCCGGCGGAAGCCCCGCCGCGGCCAGGGCGGGGACCACGGCCTCGGCCATCAGAACCCGGGCGCAGCCAAGGGCGTCCGAACCGATCCGGAAGACGACCGCATTGCCCGTGCGCAGGACGCCGGCGGCGTCGGCGAAGACGTTGGGCCGGCCCTCGAAGACGAAGCCCACGACCCCGAGCGGCGCGCTGACCTGGGCGATGCTCCAGCCCTCGTGGGGGATCTGTTCCAGGACCCGGTCCCGGCCGGCGGGACTGTCCCGCCAGGCCCTGAGGCCCGCGACCATATCGCGGCGCATGGCCTCCGACACCGCGAGCCGGGTCGTCGAGCGCCCCCGCGCCCGCGCCGCCGCGACGTCCTCCGCATTGGCGGCGGCGAACCGGGACCAGACGGCCTCGTCCTCGAGCCGCAGGGCAAAGTGTTCGAAGAAGGCGGTGATCGCCGTATCCGCAACCCCGGACAGGGCTGTAAAGGCGGCGCCCGCAGCGGCGGTCGCCCGCTCGACGGCGGCGCCCACGGCGGCGGGAACATGCAGGAGGTCGCCGGTGTCCTGGACCACCACCAGCCGGTCGCCTGGCCGGAACGCGGCCGACAGTTCGGGGGTGACAAAGGTCATCCGGTCGCCGCCGAAGAGGACAGGCATGCCCGCCGGAAGCGCCTCGAGCGGCGCGATCCTCTCTCCGTGCTCCGACATCGCCTCCCCGCTGGCTCCGGACCCTTAGGCTCAGACTGAGCCTTACTAGACCAAACGTGGGTCGGCGCCACGGCGGAAAATCCGCCGCCGCCGGGCCCGACGGATCAGGCGCGGATCATCGGCAGGCGGAAAGTGGCCTTGCCCGTGGCGGCGAGGACGGCGTTGGCGACGGCGGGGCCGATGACCGGGGTCCCGGGCTCACCCACGCCCGACGGCGGGTTGGTCGAGGGCAGGATGTAGGTCTCGACCGTCGGCGCCTCGGAGTTCCGGAGGACCGGGTAGGCGTCGAAGTTCCTGCGCTCCACGGCGCCGGCCTTGATGATCATCTCGTCGTGCAGGGTCGCCGACAGGCCGTAGCAGGTCCCCCCCTCCACCTGGGCGGCGATCTGGTCGGGCGAAATGGCCGTACCGCAGTCAATGGCGCTGACGACCCGGCCGACCTTCGGGACGCCATCCACGATCCTGACCTCGGCGACCTGGGCGACCACGGAGCCGAAGCTTTCATGGACGGCCACTCCCCGGGTCACGCCCGCCGGGGCGGGCTTGTCCCAGCCGGACTTCTCGGCGGCGAGCTTGAGGACGGCGATGTGGCGGCTGGCGCCGGCCTTCTCGAAGAGGGCGAGGCGATAGGCCACCGGGTCCTTGCCGGCCTTGCGGGCCAGCTGGTCGATGGTGTGCTCCATCACGAAGGCGGTGTGGGTCGCACCCACCGAGCGCCACCAGAGCACCGGCACGCCCAGCTCCGGCATCAGCACCTGGCCGTCCACGGCCGGCGTCGCCTTGAAGTAGGGCGATCCCATGGCCCCTTCGACCGTAGAGCTGTCAATGCCCTTGGGCGCCATGGGCGAGCCCTTCATCAGGGACTGGGTGACCACCCGGTGCGTCCAGGCGGCCGGGAAGCCGTCCTTGTCGAGGCGGACCCTGAGGCGGTGATGGGTCAGCGGGCGGAAATAGCCCGCCGCCATGTCGTCCTCGCGGGTCCACACCAGCTTCACCGGCGTGCCCTTGCCCACCTTCTTGGCGATGTGGACGCACTCGGCGACGAAGTCAGACTGGAAGTTGGCGCGGCGCCCGAAGGAGCCGCCGGCGAACAGGTTCTCGATCTGGACCGACCCGGGAAGGGTCATGGCGATCCGTGCGGTGTTCATCTGGTCCAGGGTCGGCGACTGCGAGGCCACGGTCAGTTTGACCCCGCCCTTGCCGCCCACCTGGGCGACGCAGTTCATCGGCTCCATGGTCGCGTGGGCCAGGAAGGGGAAGTCATAGGTCGCCTCGAAGACCTCGCCCTCGCCGCCCGAGGCGTCGCCCCGGGTCTCGAAGGTCTCCCACTTCAGCTTCTCCGGCAGGGCGCCCTTGCCCGCCGCCCACCCGGCATACTTCGCCTCGATCTCGGCGGAGCCGAGGGGCTCGGCCTTGGACTCGTCCCAGGTCACCTTCAGGGCGTTGCGGCCCTGGAGGGCGGCCCAGGTGGACCGGGCCACCACGGCCACGCCGGTGGGGATCTGGATGACATCCACCACCCCGGAGACCTTGCGCGCCTCGGCGTCGTCGAAGCCGCTGACCTTGGCCCCGAACCGCGGGGCGTGGGCGACGACGGCCGTAAGGAGGCCCTCCATCTTCACGTCCTGGGTGTAGCGCGCCTCGCCGGTGCTCTTGGCCCGGGAGTCCTTGCGGCGGACCCGGTCGGTGCCGATCAGGGTGAAATCGGCATGTGACTTCAGCTTCGGCTCGGCGGGCGGCGTGATGGTCGAGGCCCCCTGCAGCAGTTCGCCGAACCCGGCGGACTTGCCGGAGGCGGCGTGGCTGACAACCCCGTCCTTCACGGTGATCTCGGCCTCGGGGACCTTCCAGGCGGCCGCGGCGGCGCCCGTGAACATGGCCCGGGCGGCGGCGCCGGCCTTGCGCAGCTGCATCCAGCTGTTGGGGATGGCGGTGGAGCCGCCCGTGCCCTGCACGCCCATCAGGGTGTTGGCGTAGAGCTTGGCGTTTGCCGGAGCCTGCTCGACGCTGACCCGGCTCCAGTCGGCGTCAAGCTCCTCGGCGACGATGGCGGCCAGGCCGGCATGGGTCCCCTGGCCGAACTCGATGTGCTTGTTGAAGACGGTCACCGCCCCGTCGGCGGCGATCCGGATGAAGGGCCCGAAGGCGCCCACCTCGGTCTTGGCGCCTGCCGCGAGAAGATCGGCGGGCGAGCAGCCGACCAGCAGGGCCCCGGAGACCAGGGCGGTCCCGACCACCAGTTCCCGGCGGGTGGCGCCGGTCCGGGCGGCGTCCGTGTCGACATGGGCGTTCATGGAGGAGCTCCTAGGGATCAGGACGTCAGGCGCGGGATTGGGCGGCGGCTTCGCGGATCGCTGCGCGGATGCGCTGGTAGGCGCCGCAGCGGCAGATGTTGCCATCCATGGCGGCGTCGATGTCGGCGTCCGAGGGATTGGCGTTTCCGGCCAGCAGGGCGACGGCGCTCATGATCTGGCCGGACTGGCAGTAGCCGCACTGGGGCACGTCCAGCTTCACCCAGGCTTCCTGGACAGGGTGCGTCCCGCCGAGTCCCTCGATGGTGGTGATCTTCACGCCGGCCAGGGCGCTGACCGGCAGGGAGCAGGAGCGGACGGGCGCGCCGTCGGCGAGAACGGTGCAGGCGCCGCACTGGCCGACCCCGCAGCCGTACTTGGAGCCGGTCAGCCCGGCCTCGTCCCGCAGGACCCAGAGAAGGGGGGTGTCTGGCGCCGCCTCGACCTGGACCGTACGACCGTTGATTTCGAGGCTGGTGGCCATGACGGACCCTCCGAAAGACTGCGCAGAAAGCCGATCTTAACAGCGCTCAGGCAGGCCTGTATAGTGCGCCGCCAGACCCCGGAGTCCTGCATGCGCAAGCCCCCCGCCGCCCTCGCCCTGATCCTCTTCGCCGCCGTGTTCGCCGGCGCCCTTGCGTCCGCCCGGCCCGCCGCCGCCGCCGACGGGTCGAAGATCTTCAACCTGCAGTGCCGCACCTGCCACGCAGCGAAGAGTTCGGTGGCGGGACCCTCGCTGAACGGCGTGGCCGGGCGTCGGATCGCGGGCCTTTCCGACTTCGCCTACTCGCAGGCCCTCAAGGCCAAGGCCGGCGCCTGGACGGACGCCGCCCTGGACGCCTACCTGGCCGCGCCGGGCAAGTTCGCCCCGGGCGGGCGCATGATCACGGCGGTGGCGTCGCCGGCGGACCGCGCCGCCCTGGTCGCCTACCTGAAGACCCTGAAGTAGGCCCGGCCGGACCGGGCCTTGGACGTCTTTCCCGCCTTCTTTCCGCTCGCCGGACGCCGCGTCGGCCTGGCCGGTGAAGGCGAGGGCCTGGACGCCCGTCTGCGGCTCCTGGGCGGCGGCCCCGGGGACCTGGTCGTGCTGGACGCCGTCGCCGCCGCGTCGGCTGACGCCTGGGCCGGCATGGCCCTGGCCTTCGTCGCCCATCCCGAAGAGGCCTTCGCCGCCCGGTTCGCCGGGGCCGCGCGCGACGCGGGCGTTCCCGTCAACGTGATGGACCGGCCCGCCCTTTGCGACTTCACCGTCCCCGCCCTGATCGACCGGGGCGCCCTGGTGGCCGCCTTCGGCACGGGCGGGGCCTCGCCCCTGATCGCCGCCCGCCTGCGCGCCGAGATGGAGCCCCGCCTGCCCGAGGGCCTCGGGCGGCTGGCCCGGTTCCTCGACGCCCGCAAGGCCGACCTGAGGCGACGCTATCCGGACCCCGGTGCGCGCCGGGTCTTCCTGTCCGGATTGCTGGAGGGGCCCGTGGCCGCCGCAGTCCTGGAGGGACGCCCCGAAGCCGAGGCCGAGGTCCTCCTGGCGCAGGCCCTGGCGGGCTCAGCCCCTCCCCGGGGCCGGCTCTACGTCGTGGATCCCTCGACGGCGCCCGACCTCCTGTCCCTGAGGGCCCTGAGGGTCCTCTCCGCCGCGGATGTCCTGGTGGCTGAGCCCGGAGCCGGCGAGGGCGTCGCCGCCCTGGCGCGCCGGGAGGCCCGGCGGCTGGCGCCCGGGGCCGGGGATCCGGAGGCGGTCGCGCGCCTCCTGTCCGAAGGCCGCACCGTGGTCCTCCTCGCCGATCCCGCCCCCTGGCGGGACGCCGGACTGGCGCCGGAAGACCTCCCGGTCGCCCCGGGCTCCTCCCGGGTCAGTGGTTGAGCGAGCGTCCCTTTGTCTCCGGCAGGAAGAAGACGCAGGTCACTACCGACAGCAGGGTGAAGGCGAAGGGATACCAGAGGCCCGAGTAGATGTTCCCGACGCCGATCACGATGGCGTAGGCGAAGAAGGGCACGAAGCCGCCGATCCAGCCCGTGCCGATGTGATAGGGCAGGGACATGGCGGTGTAGCGGACCCGGGTCGGGAAGAGTTCGACCAGGCAGGCGGCGATCGGCCCGAAGAGGGCCGTGGCGGCGATCACGAAGACCATCATCACACCCAGCACGCCGGCCATGTTGAAGCGGGCGGGATCGGCCTTGGCCGGGTAACCCGCCGCGGCCAGGGCCGCCTTGATCTCGGCCTCGACCCCGGCGCGCACGGCCTTGACCTCCGCCGCAGGCAGGCCGGCCGCGGAGCGCGATGCGACCTCGGTCCCGCCCACCCGGACCACGGCTCCCGAGCCGGCGGCCGCGGGCTGGTTGTCATAGGAGACGCCGGCGTTCGCCAGGATGCTTCGGGCCATGTCGCAGGACGACACGAAGACCTTCTTGCCCACCGGATCGAACTGGAGGGAGCAGTCCGCAGGGTCCGCCGCGACCACCACCGGGGTGCGCGCCTGGGCCTCGGCCAGGGCGGGATTGGCGAACTGGGTCATCATGTGGAAGCCCGGGAAGTAGGCGACCAGCATCAGGGTCATGCCGAACAGCATGACGGGCTTGCGGCCCACCCGGTCCGAAAGGGCCCCGAAGACCACGTAGAAGACCGCGCTGACCGCCGTGGCGATCATCAGGACAATGTTGATGGTCTCGGGCGCGACCTTCAGGAACTTGTCCAGGAAGGTCTGGGAATAGAAGAAGGCCGTGTACCAGACCGCGCCCTGGGCCGACATGACGGCGCACAGGGCCAGGATGACGAGCTTGAGGTTCTTCCACTGGCCGAAGGCCTCGGCATAGGGCGCCTTTGAGGTCCCGCCCTCTTCCTTCAGCTTGGCGAAGGTCGGGCTCTCGCTGAGCTTCATGCGCATGAAGATCGACACGAGCAGGAGCCCCGCCGAGAAGAGGAAGGGAATCCGCCAGCCCCAGGCGTCGAAGGCGTCGGGCCCGAAATAGTGGCCCACCACCACGCGGGTGCAGAGGATCACGAACAGGGCGGCGAAGAGGCCGAAGGCCGCCGAGGTCTGGACCCAGCTGGTCGCCCGGCCCCGGCCATTGTCCGGGGCGTGCTCGGCCACGTAGATCGCGGCCCCGCCATACTCGCCGCCCAGGGCGAAACCCTGAAGGATGCGCATCAGCACAAGGAGGGCCGGCGAGATCAGGCCGACCTGGCTGTAGGTCGGCAGGAGGCCAATGGCGACGGTGGCGACGCCCATCAGCACGACCGTGAACAGGAAAGCGCCCTTGCGGCCGACCCTGTCGCCGATCCGGCCGAAGACGAGGGCCCCTATGGGCCGGAAGAAGAAGCCGGCGCCAAACAGGGCCAGGGCGGCGATGTAGCCTGCCGTCTCGGGCAGGCCCGTGAAGAAGACCTTGGAGATGACCGTGGTCAGGCTGCCGAAGACGAAGAAGTCGTACCACTCGAAGGTGGTGCCCGCCGCCGAGGCCCCCACGACGGTGCGGAGCGACGGCTGTTCCTGGGTCTCGGCCGGCTTGTCGCCGGGCGCGGTGCTTCCCGCATGAGCCATGTCTTCCCCCCTGCTGAGCGCCTGTGCGCCTGCTAATTAGGTTGCTGGGATCCCGGATTTCAACGGGATCAGAAGGCGTTCTCGCCGGTGATCGCGCGGCCCAGGATCAGGGCGTGGACATCGTGCGCCCCTTCGTAGGTGTTCACGGTCTCGAGGTTCGAGGCGTGGCGCATCACGTGGTACTCGCCGCTGATGCCGTTGCCGCCGTGGATGTCGCGGGCCTCGCGGGCGATGGCCAGGGCCTTGCCGCAGTTGTTGCGCTTCATCAGGCTGATGGCCTCGGGCACCCAGGCGCCCTGGTCGATGAGCCGGCCGAGGGCAAGGGCGCCCTCCAGGCCCAGGGCGATCTCGGTCTGCATGTCAGCCAGCTTCTTCTGGATCAGCTGGCGCGCCGCGAGCGGCTTGCCGAAGACCTTCCGGCTCGAGACGTAGTCGCGGCTGGCGTGCAGGCAGAAGTCCGCGGCTCCCATGGCCCCCCAGGCGATGCCGTAGCGCGCCTTGTTCAGGCAGGAGAAGGGACCGCGCAGTCCAGAGACGCCGGGCAGCATCTGGTCCTCGGGCACGAAGACGTCGGACAGGGCGATCTCGCCGGTGACGGAGGCGCGCAGGGACAGCTTGTTCCTGATCTGGGGCGTCGAGAAGCCTTCCGAGTCGCGGTCGACCAGGAAGCCGCGGATGGCGCCGTCCAGCTTGGCCCAGACCAGGGCGACATCGGCGATCGGCGAGTTGGTGATCCACATCTTGGCGCCGTTGAGGATGTAGCCGCCCTTGGTCGGCGTCGCGGTGGTGCGCATGGACGCCGGGTCGGAGCCGCCGTCGGACTCCGTCAGGCCGAAGCAGCCGATGATCTCGCCGCGGGCCATGCCGGGCAGGTAGCGCTGGCGCTGGGTTTCCGAGCCGAAGGCGTGGATCGGGTACATGACCAGGGAGGACTGGACGCTCATGGCCGAGCGGTAGCCGGAATCGATGGCCTCGATCTCCCGGGCGATGAGGCCGTAGGCGACGTGGTTCACCCCGGCGCAGCCGTAGGCCTCGGGCAGGGTCGGGCCGAGGAAGCCGAGGGCGCCCATTTCGGTCATGATCTCGCGGTCGAAGCGTTCCTCGGCATAGGCCGAGACCACCCGGGGCAGGAGTTTGTCCCGGGCGTAGGCGCGGGCCGACTCCCACACCATCCGCTCGTCCTCGGACAGGCGCGAGGCGAGGTCGAGGGGGTCTTCCCAGCTGAAGGTCTTGGCTTCGGCGCCGGTGTCGAGGGCCATGTCGGTCTCCTGCAGTCGTGTGCCACGCCTTATGCGACGGATCGACGCCGGGGTGTAGGCGCCTTTTGGCCTTCAGCCGCCGCGGGCGACGAAGGTCCCGTTGCGGAATCCCTCGCGGGCCTTGCCATAGACGAAGGCCCCGCCGTCCTCGGCCTCGACCCGGCCGCCCGCCGCCGCGAGGATGGCGTGGCCGGCGGCGATGTCCCATTCCATGGTCGGCCCGAGGCGCGGGTAGATGTCCGCGGCGCCCTCGGCGATCCGGCAGAACTTGATGGAGGAATCCATGGCCTCGGTCCCGTCGAAGCCATAGCGATCGGCCAGGGCCCTGAGGGTCTCGGGCTTCATGGTGTGGCTGACCAGGGCCACGGAGGCGCCCTGCGGCCAGGGCCGGACACGCACGGGGGAGGCCTCGCCACCCTTCGAGCGCTTGAGCACGCCGCCCCCGCCCGTGAACCAGGTCTCTCCGGTGGCGGGCGCCGTGATGGCCCCGGCGACCGGGACGCCATCGACCACCAGCCCGATGTTGACGGTGAAGTTGGGGTCTCCCCGGACAAAGGCCTTGGTGCCGTCGACCGGGTCCACCAGCAGGAAGACCCGGCCGATCCGGCCGGGCGCCCCGAACTCGCTGGCATGCTCTTCCGAGACCACGGGCACGCCCGGAGCGACCCGGGCGAGGCCGGCCAGGATCAGGGTCTCGGCCCGCCGGTCGGCCTCCGTCACCGGGCTGTCGTCCGCCTTCCGGTCCACGGCCAGCCCGCTGTTCCAGAGCGGAAGGACAAGGTCCGCCGCCTCTTCGCAGAGATCGGCGAGCACGGCCCCGAAGCGGGCGTCGAGTTGCGGCATGCGGGAACCCATCGTGTCTGGCGCGGTTTGTCCTAGATGCGCCGGGCGGTTTCCCAAAGCGGCAAATCAGGCCAGTTTGCTGTTTACCATGTCTGATCCTTCCACCCTCCTTCCGGAAGACGTCCGTCGCGATGCGCCTGCGCCGCGGACGGCGGAGGTGGCCGCCTTCCTGGCCGCGCGCATGTGCCACGACTTCATCAGTCCGGTCAGCGCCATGGTCAGCGGCCTGGACCTGCTGGACGACCCTTCGGCCCAGGACATGCGCGAGGAGGCCATGGGGCTGATCGGCGCTTCTGCGCGCAAGCTGGCGGACCTCCTCGGATTCTGCCGGGTGGCCTTCGGGGCCTCGGCCTCTGCGGAGGTCTTTGACTCCCGCGAACTCGGGCGGCTGTCAGAGGCACTGTTCCGCCACATCCGCGCCGAGCTGGACTGGCAGGTGGCGGCGCCCGCCCTGGCCAAGCCCGCGGCCCGCGCCCTGCTCAACCTGTCCCAGCTGGCCGGCGCCGCCCTTCCCACCGGCGGCTCGGCCAGGATCGAGGCCGAGGAGCGCGATGGCTTCATCCTCATCCGCGCCCGGGCGGACGGCGCCCGCGCCCGGCTCAGGGCCGAGGTCGCCGACGGCCTGGCTGGCCTGCCCATGGGAGAGGGCCTCCACGGCCACTGGGTCCAGGCCTATTACGTGCACCTGTTCGTCACGGACGCGGGCGGTACGGTCCGCGTCGACTCCGCCGGCGGCCCGATCGATTTCCTCGCCGCCCTGCCCGCCTGAGGGCTCGTCCCGGGCTGGCGCGACAACCCCTCCTTAACCCAATCCTGTAACCCTGAGGGCAAGGGGGGTCCGACCGTGAAGTCCTGTCTTGTCGCCGACGACAGTCCCGTGATCCGGCTGCTCGCCCGCCGTCTCCTCGAGGCGGACGGCTACGTCGTGCGCGAGGCCGTGGACGGGGCCCAGGCCCTCGCCGCCTGCTCGGAGGGCATGCCCGACATTGTCCTCATGGACTGGCGCATGCCCGTCATGAACGGCCTGGAGTGCTTGATCCGATTGAGGCGCCTGCCCGGCGGCGCCGACCCGCGGGTGGTCTTCTGCACGGTCGAGGCGGCGCCCGACATGATCCGCCAGGCCCTGGACTCCGGCGCCAACGAGTACATCATGAAGCCCTTCGACGGCGAGATCCTGGCCGCCAAGCTGGCCCTTGCGGGACGTCGATGACCCCCCGGGAACTGGACCTCATCGCAAGGCTGTGCCTGACCCAGGCCGGTCGCAGGCTGGACACCTCGGTCCCGGAGCGAATCTTCGCCCGCCTGAACGCCGTCGCCCGGCGTGAGGGGTACGCCGACGTCCCCGACCTGCTCATCGCCCTGCGGTCCAGCGAGGCCGAGCGCCTGGCCTGGCCGGTCGTGGAGGGGCTGACGGCCTTCGAGCGCGGGTTCATGGAAGACCCGGAGATCCTGGACCAGCTGGGCCGCAAGATCCTGCCGGCCCTGTCCATCGCCCGCGGCGGGGCTCCCGTGAGGATCTGGTGCGCCGCTTCGGGCGCCGGCCAGGAGCCCTATTCCCTGGCCATCACCGCCCTGGAAGCCCAGGCCCGGTCCGAAGACCTGAAGGTGGAGGTCTACGCCTCGGACATCTCGGTCCGCGCCCTCGAGCGGGCCCGGACCGGCGTCTTCAGCCATTTCGAGGTCCAGAAGGGCCTCTCCGCCCGGCGGATGATCGACCACCTGCACCCGCTTGACGGCGAATGGCGGATGTCGACCTCGCTGCGTGAGATGATCCGGTGGCGGCGGGTCAACCTGTACTCGGACTCGCCGGGCCCCACGCGGTTCGACGTCGTGGTTTGCCGGGGGATTCTGCCTTTGACAGCCCCCCAGATGCGGCCGGGGCTGACCCTGAACCTGGCCCAGTCCCTTGCGCCCGGGGGTGTCCTCGTCCTCGGGCGAGATGAAGGTGAAAGCGAGGCCGACGTGGCGCCCGCCCTTCAGGCCCTCGCGGGCATGAAAGCGGTCTTCGCACGCAACCCCGCCTTCAGGGCGGCGGCCTGACCGCCGGGCTCAGCGCCCGCGGCGAAGGCCAAGGACGAAGCTCAGGAGGCCTGACGCCGCCCGTGGGTTCCGCATGACGGCCACGCCGAGCGTCGCCGCCGCCGCTGCGCCGAACAGGGCCAGAAGGGGACGCCGGGCCGCAAGGTCCATCAGGCTGGCGGCCACGTCGCCACCCTCCTGGGGGGCGACCCGACGGGCCCGGCCCGCCGAGAGGAGGACGAAGGTCAGGCCTGCCGCGGCCAGGACGACGAGGCAGGCCGCCGCGACGGTCGCTGCGGCGCCCGCCGGGCCGATCACCGGCTCCAGGACGGCGAAGAGGGCCAGGCTCAGGGCGACGACGAAGACCCCGGAGGCGGCCGCCAGGGCCGCCAGCCCGCAGACCGCCAGGAGCAGGCGGCCGATCTTCAACGGTGACGCCCGCCGGCGAGGATCAGGCCGATGAGCACGCCCACGCCCAGGGCGATCCCGGTCGCCGCCAGGGGCCGCTCGCGCACCTGTCCGGCGACGTAGCGCTGGGCCTCGTCAATCTGGTCCGCCGCCTCGCTGGCGTAGACCTTGCCCTGGGTGCGGATCTGGTCGACGCCCTCCGAGACGGCCTTTTCAAGACGCTTGGCGGCGTCGGCCAGCTTGCGCTCGGCCTGCTCGACGGCGTCGCCGGCGACTTCGGAGGTGGATTTCACGGCGGCGCGGGCGGCGCGGGCGGCCTTGTCCACGGTGGTGGCGGGCATTGGAGATCTCCTTGGGCTGGGGGCGACCGGAAACGGGCCCCCCTTTTCAGGCCGATCAGATGGCCCCTTCCCCCGGGACATGCAAGGCTGGGGGAATCCCCGAGGCATGGGGTGTGGCCATGACGCTTCAGCCCTCCGGCGGGGCCCCTGCCGCCAGGAGGAAATCGATCATGGCGGGGACGGCGGTCCGGTCCTGCAGCATGAACATGTGGCCGCCCTCGAAGAAGCGCAGGACCGAGCCCCGCAGGGCCAGGGCCAGGTTCAGCTGGCTCTGGGGCGGGGCGATGGCGTCGAACCGGCCGGCGGCGATCATCACCGGGGTGCGGACGGCCGGCAGGGACTCCCAGACATCATGGCCGGCGCGGGCCTCGATCTGGCGGCGGGCGCCCATTTCCCGTCCCGGCTCGCCCGCAAACGGATCCTTCGCGGACTGGGCGATGGCCTCGGCATGGCGCTCGGGGTGGGCGGCGGCCCAGGCGGCGTCGAGACGGACGTCATTCACCGGCAGGAGGTGGCGGGCCCGGGCCTCGCCCTTCAGGTGGCCGATCTCGTGGAAGGGATAGGAGGCCCCGCCTTCGCCGCCGGGCGAGGTACAGGCCAGGACCAGGCGGCGCACGCGCTGCGGGTGCCGGACGACGAGGTTCTGGGCGACCATGCCGCCGAAGGACACCCCGATCACCAGGGCGTCCTCCCAGCCCAGGGAATCCATCAGGCCGGCGGCGTCATCGGCGTAGTCCGCCATGCTGTAGGGACGGTCGGGCTTTTCGGTCTGGCCCAGGCCCCGCTGGTCGTAGGCCACCAGGTCGAAGCGCCGGGCAAAGGGGCCGTCCAGCATGTTGGGGCGCATGCGGAGGTCGCCGCCCGTGCCGGAAATGAACAGGAGCGGGGGCCCCTGGCCTGTCCGCTCGTAGTGGATGTCGAGGCCGTTGGCGGAAATGCGGGGCATGGTCAGTCCCTGTGGATGGGGTCGATCCAGCGCACCTCGCGGGGCGGCTCCATGGGGTCGATGTCCAGGTTGACCACCACGGCCTCCCCATCGCTGCGGACCAGCACGCATTCCAGGGTCTCGTCACTCGAGGCGTTGATCTCCTGGTGCGGGACAAAGGGCGGGACGTAGATGAAGTCCCCGGGACCGGCCTCGGCCGTGAACTCCAGTCGCTCGCCCCAGCGCATCCGGGCCCGGCCGCGGATGACGTAGATCACGCTCTCCAGGGGGCCGTGGTGGTGGGCTCCGGTCCCGGCGCCGGCGTGGATGTGGACGGTCCCGGCCCACAGCCGGCGGGCGCCGACCCGGGCGAAGTCGATGGCCGCGGCGCGATTCATCCCGGGGGTCTGGGCCGTGTTGGCGTCGAGGGCGTTCCCCGGGACGACCTGCACCCCGGTGGTTTCCCATCCGTCCGCCGGAACCTCCTGTTCGGACACCTTCGCCTCCCGTCGAATTCGTGTAGTCTCCCATGCAGCGCCATAAGCGCTTCGTCCGCAAGCCCGTTCCGGCTCCGGTCCCGCCGCCGCCGGTGAAGGAAACCCGCCGTGTGGCCACTTCCGAGACAGCCCGATGACCCCGTCCTTGGCCAGCCCGCTCCCTGGAGGGAGGGCGAGGGGGGTCTGCTCCACGCCGCCATCTGTGGCTGCGGCGCCTGCGCCGTCCGGCGGGGCGAGTCGGAGTCTGATCCGGTCCATGCCTACCTGAACCTCGGGGAGAGGGGCGGGACGGCCCCCAATGGCAAGCCAAGCTTCTCCCTCGACCAGGTGGCCAACCGGCTGACCGGCGGCGAGGCGGGCTGGGGCGTGATGGGCCAACCCTTCCTGGTCAGCTACGCCTTCCGCGCCAATGCGCCGGCCAGCATGCCCTCCGAGACCACGGGCTTCTCGCGGTTCAACGCGACCCAGATCCTCCAGGCGGAGCTCGCCCTCCAGGCCTGGTCCGACGTCAGCGGGATCCGGTTCGCCCGCGTGGGGTCAGGCGAGACGGGGGAGGGCGCCTATTCCGACCTCGCCGTGATCCTCTTCGCCAACTATGCGGACGGCCCCGACGGCGCTGTCGCCTTCGCCTACTATCCCGGCTCGCTCGACTTCGCTGCGCGGTCAGGGGACATCTGGGTCGATGCGTCGCGCAGCTACAACCAGCTGCCCCTGGCGTCGAACTATGGCGGCATGGTGCTGGTCCACGAGATCGGCCACGCCATCGGTTTGGCGCACCCTTCCACCTATCCCTCGACCGGGACCCCGACCTACTCGGCCGACGCCAGCTATTTCGAGGACAGCCGGCAGTACACGGTCATGAGCTACTTCGGGGGCTTCAACACCGGCGCCTCCCTCCCGGGCTATTCAGCGGTTCCCCTGCTCGACGACATCGCCGCCATCCAGGCCGAGTACGGCCCGAACATGACAACCCGGACGGGGGATACCGTCTACGGGTTCAACTCCAACGCCGGTCGGCCCTGGTTCGAGGCCGTCAGCGCGGCCTCCATCATGCAGTGGGCGGTCTGGGACGCCGGCGGCCGCGATCGCTTCGATTTCTCAGGGTACCCGGATGACCAGGTCATTGACCTTCGCCAGGGCTACTTCTCGGATGTCGGCGGTTATCGCGGGAATGTCGCCATCGCCCGGGGCACGGACATCGAGGATGCGGTGTCCGGCTCCGGGAACGACAGCCTGACAGGCAATACGCTCGCCAACCACCTGTCCTCCGGCGCCGGCGCCGACACCGTGTTCGGGGGCGATGGCGGGGACACCCTGAGCGAGGCTTCGGGCTCGAACTACCTGCGCGGCGACGCCGGCGACGACTCGGTGTCAGGCGGCTCCGGCTTCGATGACATCAACGGCAACATGGGCGCCGACACCCTGCGCGGGAACGACGGCGAGGACTGGGTGGTCGGGGGCAAGGACAACGACCTCCTGTTCGGCGATGCGGCCTTCGACATCGTCTACGGCAACCTGGGGGCCGACACGGTCAACGGCGGGGCAGGCAGCGACTGGGTGCGGGGCGGCCAGGGCGACGACTCCGTCTCGGCCGGGACCGGCGACGACTGGCTGTGGGGCGACCGGGGCAATGACACGGTCAGCGGCGGGACCGGCGCGGACCTGTTCCACAGCTTCTCCGGCGCCGGGATCGACCGGATCACCGACTTCAGCTTCGCCGAGGGCGACCGGCTGAAGCTGGAGGGCGCGCCGTCCTACAGCGTTTCCCAGGTGGGCG
>CAIMLY010000174.1 GCA_903842425.1 uncultured Alphaproteobacteria bacterium
CGGGTCCCGCCACCGGTGTCGCGCGTGCAGGCCTGCAGGTGATCCATGATCGCCGGCGGAAACAGCTCGGCCCACTCCGAGGGCCGGTAGCGCCCCTCCGGCCAGGTCTCCGGAAGGGTGTGGGGCCGCTGCTGCGACAGGTTGGAGACGATGAGCCGGAGCTCCATCCGCGGGCCCGGCCCCCCCTCGAGATCTCCGAAGGTCAGGACCTTTCCCCGCGACCCTCCGAAAGCGATCGCCTGGATGGAGTCGTGAAGCCAGTCCGTGATGGCGTGAACACGGGCGCCAGGGCGGGTCCGGCCTGTGCAGATCCCGAGCCGGGCGTTGAAACGCAGGGCGAGGCGGGTCGCGGTCACTCCGGTCATGGCGACCACGCCCAGCACCGCGCCCCCGAGGGCGATGGCGAACCTGGCCAGGCCCGCCAGGACGGGGGCCGGGTCGTGGGGCCCGAAGCTCCCCGGAGCGGGGCCCGGGCCGCCGGCAAGGGCCAGGAGCAGTCCCACCGCAAAGCCGCCGGCGGCGCCCCAGAGGATGGGCCGGCGGAAGGCCCTGACGAGTCTCGGGGCCAGTCCTCCCCTGCCCTTGACGACGGCCATCAGGGGCTCGAAGCCCGGGTCTTCCTGGAACAGGTCTCCGAGGGCGCCCGCACGGGCGTCACAGATTTCCTGCATGCGGACGAAGCCGCCGGGGTCGCCCCGCACGGTGCGGGCGTACTCCGCCGCCGCCGCCAGGACCGCGGCGTTGGCGCCGGCGGAGGTGGCGCCGATGGCGTTCAGCCTGTGCTTCCGGGCCAGTTCGAGGACGACGTACGGATGAACCACGCCCGAGGCGACGCCGCCCTCAAGGATGAGGTCGCAGGGCCCGTCCGGCGGGTCCCGGAAATCGGCCTCGGGATAGGGCGGCAGTCCCTGGGAACCGACGTGGGTCATCTCGGCCTCGCGGGGTGTGGCGGGAGCCTCACCTCATCCCAGGGACCCCGGCGAGGTCAAGCCGGAGAACGGGCGGCCCGGGACATCAGAACCTCGGCATGATCCGGGTCCGGCCCTACTCCGGCGGGCGCGGCGGGACCTTGCGGTACCAGACCAGCTGCTCGGAGGTGGCCAGCAGCTTGCCGTCCCGCCGCCAGTAGCTGGAGCGTTCGTCCGAGGCGCCGCCGCCGCCGACCCGGCCCTCGTATTCCACCAGGATGTAGTCATTGCCGACCTCGGCCACCTCCGCCTCGGTGGCGTGCAGGTAGACGGTCAGGGACAGGGTGGTGGTCGAGACCCCCATGCCGAAGGCGTACATGGCCCGGGGCGGGGAATTGTCGGTGATCATGCCCAGGAGGGCCTTGTCCATGGGCTCCCGGCGCGAGCGCACCCAGGCCAGGGAGCGCGACCCTGCCGAAGGCTGGGGCGGAAAACCGTCCAGGCTGCGGCGTTCCAGCATGGTGGAGCCGATGTGCTGGCGGGCGTGGGGAATCTCGGGCGCCGGCAGGCTGGCCGGATCCGGCGCCTCGGGCATGGCGACGAAGGCGAAGGGCGGGGTGTCGGGCCGCTTCGCCGTGGTGACGATGGCGTGGACCCCGACCTCCTCCGAGCCCGGCGGGCGCAGCTCGACTTCCCAGACCCCCACCGAGCCGCCCTGGCGGATCCGGCGGGTGCGCACGTCCAGGTCGCCGGCCGGCAGGGCCGCGGCGTAGGTCAGGGTGAGCGACAGCACCTCGCCCACCCGCTCGGGCTCGGCCTGGATGATGCGGGTCGCAAGGCCGATCGCGTAGCCGCCCCACAGGCCGCCGGAAGGGTTGCGCCACTCCTCGCCGGCGGGAACGCGCCACCGGCCGGGGCCGAGGCGCTCGAGGATCATCTGGTAGGTGCGGGCGTCTGTCGTCATGACCGGGTCCCCTACACCGGGCCGGGCAGGAATTGGAAGGGCGCGGCGGCGTGCTAGTCTCCCGGGAAACCGTCTTCGGGAGCCCCGCGCGGATGGAATCCCC
>CAIMLY010000175.1 GCA_903842425.1 uncultured Alphaproteobacteria bacterium
CCTGGCGCGCCCGGGCTACGTGGCCTATCGCAACACCCTTCGCGCCCTGAACCTGACGCCCGTAGAAGTCCCCTGTGGCCCCGCCGAGGGTTACCAGCTCACGGCCGAGGCTCTGTCGCGGATAGACGGTCCCCTTGCCGGGGCGATCATCGCCAGTCCGGCCAATCCCACGGGATCCATCCTGCCGCCCCGAGAGCTCGAGGCCATCGTCCGGGTCTGCGAGGACCGTGGACTGGGCCTGGTCTCGGACGAGATCTACCATGGGCTCTCCTACGTCGAGCGCGCCCGGTCCGTGCTGGAGTTCACCGACCGGGCCTTCGTCGTGAACAGTTTCTCGAAGTATTTCAGCATGGTCGCCTGGCGCCTGGGCTGGCTCGCTGCGCCCGCGACCCATGTCGACCGGGCCCGCGCCCTGATCGGCAACCTGTTCCTCACCCCGCCGTCCCTCAGCCAGCACGCCGCCCTCGCGGCGCTCGACTGCCGGGAGGAGCTGGAGTCCAACATCGAGGTCTACCGTCGCAACCGTTCGCTGCTGCTGGACGCCCTGCCGCGGCTCGGGCTGGCGACCATCGCCCCGCCGGACGGCGCCTTCTACATCTATGCCGACGTCGGTCATCTCACGGACGACAGCCTCGGCTTCTGCGAACGCCTGCTGCGGGAAACCGGCGTGGCCCTGGCGCCCGGCGTCGATTTCGACCCTGTCGAGGGCAACCGGTTCATCCGCATCAGCTTCGCCGTCTCGACGGACCTTGTCCGGGAGGGCGTGGAGCGGCTTGTCCCCTGGTTCGCCGCCCAGCCCCGACGGACCTGAACCGGCGCCCTTGACCCGTCGGCGAAGGCGCTGGAATTCTCTGGCAAGTCGCCCGTCCCGGGGCGAGGGAGGTCCCCGATCCCATGCAAGCCCTGTCGCGGTTCCTGACCGATCAGCAGTTGTGGCTCGTGGGCCTGGCGCTCTTCATCCTGATGGTGGTCGTGCGTTCGCTGGCCGAAAGGATCCGCCGGCGCCGTTCCAGCGCCGTGGGCGCGGGCCTGTCACAGGCCGGGGAGGGGCTGATTGCGACCAGCGTGGTGGGTCTCCTGTCCCTGCTGATCGCCTTCACCTTCTCCCTGGCCCTGGCGCGTCATGAACTGCGCAGGACCCTGGTGGTCGAGGAGGCCAACGCCATCGGCGTCGCCTACATGCGCGCCCAGCTCCTGGCGGAGCCCTACCGAACGGACCTGAGCAATGTCCTGGTCTCCTACGCCCAGGTCCGGAGGGTGACCGGGGAACTGTCCGGACCTGTCCAACTGGCTGCACAGGAGCACTCCGAGGCCCTCCAGGCCCCCCTGTGGCAGAGGACCGCCATCGCCGCCAGGGCCTCGGACACGCCCGCCCTGGCCAACTTCCTCGTCCAGAGCGTGACCCGGCTCATCGAGGTCGAGGGGCAGAGGAAGGCGGCGCTGGCCGCCCGGATTCCCCCTGCAGTCTTGCTCGCCCTGATGGCCTATTCCGTCGGGGTGGCCGGAATCCTCGGGTATGTGGCCGCGGGGGCCC
>CAIMLY010000176.1 GCA_903842425.1 uncultured Alphaproteobacteria bacterium
CCGCGGCGCCCACTACCGCTCCGACCATCCGGAGACGGCGGCGGAGGCCCGCCGCACCCTCGTGACCCTGGAGGCCGGGACCCTGTCCCGGATGGCCGCATGATCACCCCCCTGCCCGACCTTCTCGTCGAGCCCGTCGTCCGTCTGGCCCTGGCCGAGGACCTGGGCCGCACCGGGGACCTGACCAGCGAGACCTGCGTGCCGGAGACGGCGCGCCTGTCGGTGGCCTGGGTCGTCCGGCGCCCCGGGGTGCTGGCCGGCCTCTCCTGCGCCCGCCTGGCCCTGGCCGCCCTGGCGCCGGAGGCGCGCTTCGAGGCCCTTGCCCGGGATGGCGACGCCCTCTCGCCCGGCCAGGTCCTGGCCCGCGCCGAGGCGCCCGCCCGGGCGGTCCTGTCCGCCGAGCGGACCGGCCTGAACCTGATGGGACGCCTCTCCGGGATCGCCACTCTCACCCGGGCCTATGTGGACGCCGTGGCGGGCACGGGGGTGCGCATCACCGACACCCGCAAGACAACGCCGGGCCTGCGCCACCTGGAGAAGTACGCGGTCCGCTGCGGCGGCGGGGTCAACCACCGCTTCGGCCTGGATGACGCCATCCTGATCAAGGACAACCACGTGGCGGCCTGCGGCGGGATCCGGCCCGCCCTTGAGCGCGCACGCGCGGCGGCAGGCCATCTGGTGAAGGTCGAGATCGAAGTCGACGGCCTGGACCAGCTGGCCGAGGCCCTGCCCCTCGCCCCCGATGTCATCATGCTGGACAATTTCAGCCTGGAGGACCTGCGGAAGGCCGTCGCCATGACGGCGGGCCGGGTCACCCTGGAGGCCTCTGGCGGGGTCGACCTCACCACGGTCCGGGATATCGCCGGGACCGGCGTCCAGGTGATCAGCGTGGGCGCCCTGACCCACTCGGCCCCCGGACTGGACATCGGGCTGGACGCGGGCTGAAGGGCTCCGCGCCCAGCGGCTCAGGCCGCCGGCGCGCTGGCGGCGACTTCCGCGGGAGCGGTTTCCAGAGGGGTCTCGGGGGCCGGCGCCGAGAGGACCTCGACCGGCTCGCCGGGAGGTCCGGACACCAGCCGCGCCTCGGTGACCCGAATCTCGGCCGGTGCGGCGGCAGGGGCCTCGGCCAGGTCGCTCGCGCCTGTCGGACGGCCGATCCGGTAGAAGATGTGCAGGCCGACCTGGGCCACCTGCCTCAGCTCGCGGCTCCAGTCCGGAGACACATGGACCGTGTGGAAGTGCGTGGCGTCGCCGACGGCCGTCATCACGGCGCCGGCCAGGGCGCGCGAGGCGATGTGGCGCGCCTGGGACCAGGCGCGGGTCTCGCGCCCTCGGGTCATGGAGCCATCGCAGGCGAAGGAGAACTGGCAGCCGGCCTTGCGGGCCGAACCCTGGAAGACCACGCCGCAGACCGACTTGGGAAAGCCCGCCTTGCGAACCCGGTTGAGGACCACCTGGGCGACGGCCGCCTGGCCTGCCGGGCTCTCGCCCCGGGCCTCGAAGTAGATCGCCTGGGTGAGGCAGTCGAGATCGCGCCCCGGGGCGGCGGCGCGCCCTTCGCCGGCGAGGCGCTGGGAAATGGGTTCCGGGCGCAGGTCCGGGGCGTCGCCCAGGTTCCCGACCGGAGAGAGGGCGGCCATGACGACGCCGGGGGCCGGCGCGGCGGAGACGCCGGAGCGCAGGCCGACGATGTAGGCGCCCCCAAGGGCGACCCCAAGGCCGGCTCCCAGGAGGACAGCGGTCATGACTCCGCGCCTGGAGGCGCGCGCCTGATGAAGATTCGTCAAAAGAGAGGTCCCGTGCGGCGAGGGCGAGGCGCCCCCAGACAGCTGTGTCGATCGGGACCCCTGCACATGCTGGCGGCCGGATCGACCTGCCCGCCTCCTACACGCTGGAGGCCAGACAATGGCGATGTGAGCCGGGATATGGACGCTCGGGAACAGATTCGCAAGTCCTTATCGCACCGCAGCATGACCAGGGCCTGGGCGAGACCCGGGTGCGGGGACCCACCCGGCTTGACAGGCAGGCGGCAGGTCTGCTTCCGAGGCCCGCATGATCCGCCTCCTCGCCGTGATCGCCGTCCTTTGGACGCTCGCCGCCCCGGCGCCCGGCCGGACAGCGCCCGAAGTCCCGGTCTCATCCGAGTTCGTCATGGGGCGGCCCGGCGCTCCCGTGCTTGTCGAGGCCTACGCCTCGCCAAGCTGCACGCACTGCGCGACCTTCTCGAACGAGATCTTTCCCGCCTTCCGGGCGAAGTACATCGAGACCGGGCGCGTCCGGTATGTCATCCGCCCGCTGCTGACGCCGCCCTTGCAGGTGGCTGCAGCCGGCTTCCTGCTCGCCCGGTGCGCCGGCCCCCGGGGCTACTACCCGGTCCTGGAGGGCTTCTTCCGGCGGCAGGACCAGGCCTACAGGACCGGCGACGTCAGGTCAGCGCTGATCGCCGCCGCTGCAGAGGGCGGTCTCGACCGAAACGCCTACAATGACTGCATCGCTGACCCCGCAGGGCAGGCCGCCCTCGACGCCGAGGCGCAACGGTCAATCGACAGGGGCGTGACGGTCACCCCGACCTTCTACTTCAACGGGGTGAAGGTCAGCGCGGAACATCCGACCCTGGCGGATCTCGACGCCGCCTACGCCGCCGCCCTGAAGGCGCGCCGGAAGCCCTGACTTTCCGTCAAGCCGGACTGGCGCCGCACCCGGCGGGCCCCTACTCTGTTCCCATGCCTTCCAGCCCCCCGCCCGGAGTCGCCGACGCCTCGGCGGTCTTCGCCTTCGAGGCCGCCGCAGCGGACCTGTCCTGGCGGCCGCACCGGCCCGACCGGCCGGAGAAGTCCGAGGGCGGGCGGCCCTTCCGCCTCGTCTCGGACTATGCGCCCGCGGGGGACCAGCCGACCGCCATCGCCGAGCTTGTCGCCGGCCTCGAGGGGCGGGAGCACGACCAGGTGCTGCTGGGCGTCACAGGCTCGGGCAAGACCTTCACCATGGCCAAGGTCATCGAGGAAACCCAGCGCCCGGCCCTGATCCTCGCGCCCAACAAGACCCTGGCGGCCCAGCTCTACAGCGAGTTCAGGAGCTTCTTCCCGGACAACGCCGTGGAGTTCTTCGTCTCCTACTACGACTACTACCAGCCCGAGGCCTACGTGCCGCGGACCGACACCTACATCGAGAAGGA
>CAIMLY010000177.1 GCA_903842425.1 uncultured Alphaproteobacteria bacterium
GATCTGCCCTGGCGCCCAGGCCGGCGCCCGGCGCCCGTGATGGCGCCCGCCCGGGTGGACCGAGGCCACCGCGCCTGGCCCCCGCGGCCGCGCCGGCGACCCCCGAGATCCAGCGCGCCACCCGCCAGGCGCCCCGCCCCGGCTCCCAGACCCTCGACCGCCGGACGGACGAAGACGAGGATACGCGCCGCAAGGCCGCAGGCGCGGCCAGCAAGCCGATCAGCCGCGCCAAGGGCGCCACCCAGCGCCGCGAGGGCCGGCTGACCATCCAGGCCGTGGCCGGAGACGACGAGGGCGCCGTCGAGCGGATGCGCTCCCTCGCCTCGGTCCGCCGGGCCCGCGAGCGTGAGCGCGAGAAGCGCAAGGGCGGCGTGCAGGAACAGGCCCGGGTCGCCCGCGAGGTGGTGATCCCGGACGTGATCACCGTGGCGGAGCTGTCCAACCGGATGGCCACCCGCGGCGTGGACGTCATCAAGTTCCTGATGCGCCAGGGCATGATGGTGAAGATCAACGACGTGATCGACAGCGACACGGCCGAGCTGATCGCCACCGAGTTCGGCCATACGGTCAAGCGCGTCTCGGACTCCGACGTCGAGGAAGGGTTCCTGGGCGCCGAGGACGTGGACGAGCACATGGAGGGCCGCGCCCCCGTGGTCGCCGTCATGGGCCACGTGGACCACGGCAAGACCTCGCTTCTGGACGCCCTGCGCCAGGCCGACGTGGCCGGCGGGGAGCACGGCGGCATCACCCAGCACATCGGCGCCTACCAGGTGAAACTGCCCAGCGGCCAGAAGGTGACCTTCCTGGACACCCCTGGCCACGCCGCCTTCACCGCCATGCGGGCCCGGGGCGCCGAGGTCACCGACATCGTGGTCCTGGTGGTCGCCGCGGACGACGGGGTCATGCCCCAGACCATCGAGGCCATCCAGCACGCCCGCGCCGCGCGGACGCCGATCATCGTGGCCGTCAACAAGATGGACAAGCCGGACTCCAACCCGACCCGGGTGGTGAACGAGCTGCTCCAGCATGAGGTGGTGGCCGAAAGCCTCGGCGGCGAGACCCAGATCATCGAGGTCTCGGCCCTCAAGAAGACCGGCCTGGAGGATCTCATCGAGGCCATCCTGCTGCAGTCCGAGGTGCTTGAACTGAAGGCCAACCCGGACCGTACCGGCGAGGGCGTGGTGATCGAGTCCAAGATCGACCGCGGCCGCGGCGCCGTCTCCACGGTCCTGGTCAAGCGCGGCACCCTGAAGCGCGGCGACATCGTCGTGGCGGGCGCCAGCTTCGGTCGCGTCCGCGCCCTGCTGAACGAGCGGGACGAGCAGGTCCCCTCGGCGGGCCCCTCCGAGCCGGTGGAAATCCTCGGCCTGGACGGCGCCCCGTCCCCGGGCGAGGCCTTCGCCGTCGTGGACTCCGAGGCCCGCGCCCGGGAGCTCACCGAGTACCGGATCCGCCTGAAGCGCGAGAAGGCCGGAGCCCCGGTGGGCGGCGGCGTCTCCATGGCCGACTTCATGGCCAAGATGCAGGACAAGAAGATCTCGGAGATGCCGGTCATCATCAAGGCCGACGTCCAGGGGTCCGCGGAAGCCATCGTCGGCTCGCTGGACAAGCTGGCCACCGACGAGGTGCGCGCCCGGATCATCCTGTCCGGCGCCGGCGCCATCAGCGAGAGCGACGTCATGCTGGCCAAGGGATCGGGGGCGCCCATCCTGGGCTTCAACGTCCGCGCCACCAGCCAGGCCCGGCAGCTGGCCGAGCGGGAAGGCGTCGAGATCCGCTACTACGCCATCATCTACGACCTGCTCGACGACGTTAAGGGCGTCATGTCGGGCCTCCTGGCGCCGGAGCAGAGGGAAACCTTCCTCGGCAACGCGCGCGTCCTGCAGGTGTTCGACATCACCCGCGTGGGCAAGGTGGCCGGCTGCCGCGTCACCGAAGGCGTGGTCCGCCGCGGCGCCCGGGTCCGGATCGTCCGCAACGACATCGTCGTCCTGGAACTGGGGGTCCTCCAGACCCTCAAGCGGTTCAAGGACGAGGTCGCCGAGGTCGGCAACGGGGTGGAGTGCGGCATGGCCTTCCAGGGCTTCCAGGACATCCAGGAAGGCGACATCATCGAGTGCTTCACCATCGAAGAGGTCAAGCGCAGCCTCTAGGGGGGTTCATGCTCAGACGCCTCGCCCTGGCCGGGCTCCTCTGTCTGCTGGCCGCCTGTGCGACTGCCGGGCGGCTGGGGGCGGCCAACGACATCCACGCCCTCCTGACGGCGATCCGTGATGACGACCGCGCGGCCTTCGACGCCCGGGTCGACCGGGAGGCGCTGAAGGCCGAGATGTCGGCCCGCCTGGCCCGTGAGGCCGGCCGCCTGAAGGTGGATGGCCTCGACCTCAGCCGGCTCAGCGCGGTGATCGCCCCCAGCCTGGCCAACCTGGCGGGCGACGCCCTGCTCCAGCCCCGGGTCTTCCGCCAGGTGGCCGAGGCCTATGGCTATGCCCCCGACCAGCCCCTGCCGGGTCCCGTCGCCATCGCCAGCCGGCTGAAGGCCCTGCCCGACGGGCGGGTCTGCGCGACCCGTGACAAGAACGGCCCCTGCGTCCTGGTCTTCACCCGCTCGCCTGAGGGGCGCTGGCGCCTCAGCGGGTTCGAGGGCGACCTCTCCTCCCTGAAGATCCGCCTCTGAAGGAGCCCGGCATGGCCTGGGAAGACGCCCTCTCCGCCTACGAGCGCTTTGACTTCGCGGACGGGCCCTGGACCCGGCCGGTCTGGCGGCGCGGGCAGGGTCCCGCCGTCGTGATCATCCATGAGATTCCCGGGCTGCATCCCCTGGTGATCCGCTTCGCCGACCGTGTGGCCGACGCCGGCATGACGGTCTTCCTGCCCAGCCTGATCGGTGACCCGGGGCGGCCGGTGAGCGGTGGTTACGCCCTGAAGTCCATGGCGACGGCCTTCTGCGTCCGGCGGGAATTCAATGTCTGGCGCACCGGGCGGACCAGCCCCATCGCCGACTGGCTCCGGGCCCTGGCCCGCAAGGCCCACGCCGAATGCGGCGGGGCCGGGGTCGGCGCGGTGGGCATGTGCTTCTCGGGCGGCTTCGCCCTGGCCATGATGACCGACCCCTCGGTGGTGGCGCCGGTCCTGTCCCAGCCCTCCCTGCCCCTGCCCTTCGGCTCGCGGGCCCGGGCGGCGGACATCGACGTCTCGCCGGAGGACCTGCGCTGCGTGAAGGACAGGCTGGAGGCCGAGGACCTGACGGTGATGGGACTGCGGTTCCGCTCTGACCGCTTCGTGCCGGACGCCCGCTTCGAGGCGCTCCGCTCCACCTTCGGGACCCGCTTCGAGGCGGTCGAACTGGACGACGCCGACGCGGCGCCCGCCGACATGCCCCCCCACTCGGTCCTGACCCTGCACCTGCGCGAGGACGGCCCCACCAAGGCGGCGGAGCAGCAGGTGATCGCCTTCTTCCGCCAGCGGACGGGCGCCTGACGCGCCGGCCTTGCTGGACAGCCGGGCCGCGCGCGACTAGAACCCGCCGCCTTCCCCCGCGTCCGCGTCCGATCCGCGGTCCGGGACAGCCATTCGGGACACTCCCATGAAAAGACATACCGGCGCCGGTCGCGGCGCCCCGGCCGGGCCCTCGCAGCGCCAGCTGCGGGCCGGGGAACTCATCCGTCACGCCCTGGTCGAGATCCTGCGCGAGGAGGACATCGCCGATCCTGACCTGGCCGGGGTGTCGGTGACCGTGACCGAGGTGCGGATGAGCCCCGACCTTCGCCACGCCCATTGCTTCGTCGAACCCCTTGGCGGGCAGGATGCTGGCCCCGTCGTCTCGGCCCTGAACCGCCACGCCCGGTTCCTGCGGGGCCGCCTGGGGCGGGGGATCGACATGAAGTTCACCCCGGACCTGAAGTTCGCCCATGACGAGAGCTTCACAGAGGCGGCTCGGATGGAGGCCCTGTTCCGCGACCCCCGGGTCGCCCGGGACCTCGGATCCGATGACGCCGGGGACGAGGCCTGAGATGGGACGGCGAAAGAGCGGCGAGGCGATCTCGGGGTGGGTCTGCCTCGACAAGCCCTACGACCTGACCTCGACCCAGGCGGTGGGCCGGGTCCGCCGGCTGTTCAACGCCCGCAAGGCCGGGCACGCGGGCACCCTCGACCCCCTGGCCACGGGCGTCCTGCCCCTCGCCCTGGGCGAGGCGACCAAGACGGTCAGCTTCATGATGGACGCCCGGAAGACCTACCGCTTCACCATCGCCTGGGGCCGGACCACCACCACCCTCGACCGCGAGGGCGAGACGTCCGCCGCCTCGGACGTGCGGCCCACCCCGGACGAGGCCGCCGCAGCGCTGCCGGCCTTCATCGGCGAGATCGACCAGGTCCCGCCGGCCTTCTCGGCCATCAAGGTGGACGGCGAGCGCGCCTATGACCTGGCCCGGGCCGGGGAGACGGTGGAACTGGCTTCCCGCCGGGTGGTGATCCATGACGCCCGGGTGACCGGCGCGCCGGACGCCGACCACGTCGAGATCGAGATCGACTGCGGCAAGGGCGTCTATGTCCGGGCGCTGGTCCGGGACCTGGCCGAGCGCCTCGGGGCCTGTGGCCATGTGAGCGCCCTGCGGCGGACGCGGGTGGGGCCCTTCACGGAGGCCCGGGCGATTACACTGGAAAACCTGGAGGATCTGGGGCATAAGGCCGGCCTCCTGGACGCCCTGCTTCCGGTCGAGACCGCCCTGGACGACATCCCGGAGCTGGCCGTGACCACGGAAGACGCATTCAGGCTCAGGCAGGGACGGCCCATCGTTCTCGTTCCCCGACAGGTTGACGACCTGAGGTCCCGGCTCACCGCCGGGGCCCGGACCGTTTCAGTCCTGGAGGGCGGGTCGCTGGTGGCGCTCTGCGAGATGCGCATGGGACGGCTCGAACCTGCGCGCGTCTTTCACCTCTGACCAGAGCGGAGATCATACGATGTCGATTACGCTGGAACGCAAGGCGGAACTCATCCAGGCCCACGGTCGCTCCGAAGGCGATACCGGAAGCGCGGAAGTCCAGGTGGCCATCCTGTCCGAACGGATCGCCAACCTGACCGAGCACTTCAAGAGCCACAAGAAGGACAACCACTCGCGTCGCGGGCTCCTGAAGATGGTGTCCCAGCGCCGCAGGCTCCTGGACCACCTGAAGGCCTCCGACGCCGGTCGCTACCAGGCGATCATCGAGAAGCTCGGCCTGCGCCGCTAGTTCCCGGGGCTCCGCGAGGGGCCGCGGTTCATTTTTCACCGCCGCCCCCGCGACAGGCCGGGGGACCAGGGGCGGTGCGCGGAGGTCCATTTCGGGGACCTTCGTCCTACGTCGGGGGTTCAAAGCAAATCCTCACCGCGCCTGTCGTTCCTGGAGAGGATTTCGGTCGTCCGACGCCCTGTCCGCCCCCGCCGGGAATACGCCCGCGGGACAAGAAAGAAGCCAAATGTTCGATATCAAGAGAAAGACCATCGAGTGGGGCGGCCGCGCGCTGACCCTCGAGACCGGCCGCATGGCCCGCCAGGCTGATGGTTCTGTCCTGGCCACCTACGGCGAGACCATGGTGCTGGCCACCGCGGTCTTCGCCAAGAGCGCCAAGCCCGGCCAGGACTTCTTCCCCCTGACGGTGAACTACCAGGAGAAGTACTACGCCGCGGGCAAGATCCCCGGCTCCTTCCCCCGCCGCGAAGCCGCGCCGACCCAGAAGGAAACCCTGACCTCGCGCCTGATCGACCGTCCGATCCGGCCGCTGTTCATCGAGGGCTTCAAGAACGAGGTCCAGGTGGTCGCCACCGTTCTGGCCCACGACCTCGAGAACGATCCCGACATCGTCGCCCTCGTGGCCGCCTCGGCCGCCCTCGTGCTGTCCGGCGCGCCCTTCATGGGGCCGATCGGCGCCGCCCGCGTGGGCTACGTCAACGGCGAGTACATCCTCAACCC
>CAIMLY010000178.1 GCA_903842425.1 uncultured Alphaproteobacteria bacterium
CCGCGCCAGATCATGGGCGAGCCCTCGTCCACCAGGAAGCCGATGGACATGACCTTCACGCCCCAGGCCTCCAGCGGCACCAGCTTCTTGTCGGCGTTGAAGGCAGGCCGTGAGTCCAGGCCCATCATGCGAGGCGCCGAAGGACCGTAGACGTCGGCGTCCAGCAGGCCCACCGAGAGGCCCCGGGCCGCCAGGGCGGCGGCCAGGTTGACCGAGATGGTGGACTTGCCCACCCCGCCCTTGCCGCTGGCGACGGCGATGACCCGGCGGACATGGTCGGGCCGGACCGCCTCGCCGGAGGGCGCAGGACGGGCGGCGGGGTCCTCGGCCACCCGGGCGGCGGTGCGCCGCTGGGGCGCGGCCCGGACCGGGGTGACGGTGGCGGAGGGCCGCCCGGCCGGCGCCTCGGCGGTCAGGACGACCTGGGCGCGAACCACGCCCGGGAGGCCGGCGATCAGGGCCTCGGCCTCGTCGCGCACCGGCTGGTAGAGCTCGACCTCGCCGGCGGGGACCTCAAGCATGAAGCCGGCCCGGCCGGGCGCCAGGATCAGGCCGCGCACCAGGCCGGCGGCGTTGAGACCCTGTCCCGACTTCGGGTCGATGATCCCGTCGAGGGCGGCGAGGAGGGCGGCGCGGTCGATCGGGGCGTCGGCGGTCATCGGGGGTCCCTCCTGGCGTGAGGCCCCCATATCCGGGCGCCGGGCCGCGATGACAAGGGGCGAGGTCCCTTGCCGGGAGGATGCCGAGGGCCGACAAGGACGTCATGTCCCTGCCCCGCTCCCCCCGCGCCGTCATCTTCGACATGGACGGCCTGCTGTTCGACACCGAGACCCTCTACCGGGACGCCCTGGACGCCGCCGCCCAGGGGATGGGACGGCATATGCCCGAACCGGTCTTCCACAGCCTGATCGGCCTGCCGGGCGAAGCGAGCCGGCGCCTGCTGCTGGACCATTTCGGCGAGGACTTCGACGTCGACGGACTTTGGGACGCCTCGGCGGAACACTTCCACGCCCTCGCCCGGGGGCAGGACTTCCTGAAGGCGGGGGTGAGGGAGCTCCTGGACCTGCTGGACGACCTGTCCCTTCCCCGGGCCATCGCCACGTCCTCGCGGCATGAGGACGTGGCCTTCAACCTGGGACGGCATGGACTGGAGGGCCGGTTCCACGCCGTGGCGGCCCGGGGCGACTATCCCCGGGGCAAGCCGCACCCCGATCCCTTCCTGGTCGCCGCCCGGCGGCTGGACGTGGACCCGGCCAGCTGCCTGGCTCTGGAGGACAGCCACAACGGGGTCCGGTCGGCGGCCTCGGCGGGCATGATGACGGTGATGGTGCCGGACCTGCTGGCGCCGACCGAGGAGATGGACGCCCTGTGCGCCCGGATCGTGGGGGACCTCCACGCCGCCGCCGACCTGGTCCGTCTCAGCCTGCAGGCCTGACCCTTCAGTCCCGGACGAACTCGGCCTCTGAGAAACCCATGAAATAGAGGGCGGCGGTGAGGTCGGCGTGGTCGACCTGGGCGTCGGCCTGGGCGGCGACCACGGGCTTGGCGCGGTAGGCAAGGCCCAGCCCTGCAGCCTCGATCATGGCCAGGTCATTGGCGCCGTCGCCGATGGCGGCGGTCTGGGAGAGCTCGAGGCCCAGCCGGGCCGCCTCCGAGACCAGGGTGGCGAGCTTGGCTTCGCGGCCGAGGATGGGTTCGGCGACCTCGCCGGTCAGCCGTCCATCGCTGACCCCGAAGCGGTTGGCCCGGTCCTCGTGGAACCCCGCCTGGACGGCCACTCTCTGGGTGAAGAAGTCGAAGCCCCCGGAGACCAGGACGCAGCGGGCCCCGGAAGCGGCCAGGGTGCGCACGAAGGTGCGGGCGCCCGGGTTGAGGCGCACGCGCTCGGCGTAGGCGCGCTCGAGCTCGGCCTCGGGCAGTCCGGCGAGCATGGCCACCCGCTCGCGCAGGGCGCCCTCGAACTCCAGCTCGCCGCGCATGGCCCGCTCGGTGATGGCCGCCACCTCGGCCTTGCGCCCGGCGAAGTCGGCCAGCTCGTCCAGGCACTCGCAGGAGATGATGGTGCTGTCCATGTCGGCCAGCAGGAGCCGCTTGCGGCGTCCGGTGAGGGGCTGGAGGGCGAAGTCCACCGGCAGGTCGCCGATGGCCGTGCGGAAGTCGGCCTTCAGGGCGGCCAGGTCGGCGCCGTCGAATACAAGGTCCCGGGCTGACGGGCCCAGGGCGGCGGCCGACTTGACGGACAGGCCGCGGGCTGCGAGCCCTGCCTGGGCCCGGTCAGAGGCGAGGCGGGTGGTCTCGGCGTCCAGGCCGACGAGGGTGAGCGCAAGATCCATGGCGTCCCGCATCTGGCTCATCGCCGGCCCGACGGCAAGCGGCAAGTCGGCCCTGGCCCTGCGTCTGGCCCGGCGGACGGGGGGCGAGGTCATCGGGGCGGACGCCCTGCAGGTCTACCGCGACCTGCCGGTCCTGACCGCGGCGCCGGACCCCGCGGACCAGGCGGCTGTGCGGCACCACCTGGTCGGGACGGTGGACGCGGCCGAAGCCTGGTCCACGGGGCGCTGGCTGGCCGCCGCGCGGGAGGCGATCGCCGGCCTGGCCGCGCGGGGGACCGACGCCGTCGTGGCGGGCGGGACCGGCCTCTACTTCGAGGCCCTGGTGAACGGGCTTGCAGACATACCCGCCGTGCCGGCGACCGTCCGCGCTCAGGCCGGGGCAGACCTTGAGCGACTGGGCGAGGCCGCCTTCCGCGAACGCCTCGGCAAGGTCGATCCCGCAGCCGCCGGCAGGATCCTGCCCGGCGACCGACAGCGCCTGGGCCGGGCCTGGGAGGTCTACGCGTCGACGGGCCGGGCCCTCAGCGACTGGCAGGCCGAGCCGGCCGGGGGCCTGGCGCCGGGAAGCTGGCGGGGCGTGCGGCTCATGCCGCCCCGGGACGCCCTCTACCGTCGCGGCGACGACCGGTTCGCCGCCATGGTCGCCGGCGGCGCCCTGGACGAGGTGCGGGCCCTGGCTGCGCGGCGGCTCGACCCCGCCCTCCCCGCCTGCAAGGCGGTGGGGGTTCGCCCGCTGGCCGCCTTCCTGGCAGGCGACCTTTCGCTGGAGGCCGCCACCGCCGACGGCCAGAGGGAGACCCGCAACTACGTCAAGCGGCAGGAGGTCTGGCTGAGGGGCCGGATGGCCGACTGGCCGGCCATCGCCGACCTGGAGGCCGAAGCGCAGTGGAGGTCATTTCTTGCGCTGAACCCTGACTTGACGCCCTGAGAGGGGCATGGCACTAGCCTTTCCAATCGTTTTCGGAGACGACACATGCGTCGCACCCTCGTAGTCGCCAGGCGGCCCGCCGCGGACTGACCCCGTCAGCCGCGACTGGTCGCATACGCCCGGGCCCCTTGAGGGCCCTTTTTGTTGCCCAAGACTTCCTCCTGACGCCCACGCCCCCTCGGACCCTTACCGCCATGACCACCCAGACCCTGACCTCGACCGCCGCCGCCACCGAGACCCTGACCGGGGCGGAGATCGTCGTGCGCGCCCTGGTGGACCAGGGCGTCGACGTCCTGTTCGGCTATCCGGGCGGGGCGGTCCTGCCGATCTACGACGCCCTGTTCAACGAGCCCCGGCTGCAGCACGTCCTGGTCCGTCACGAGCAGGGCGCGACCCACGCCGCAGAGGGCTATGCGCGCTCGACCGGCAAGCCGGGAGTGGTCCTGGTGACGTCCGGCCCCGGCGCCACCAACGCCGTCACCGGGATCGTCGACGCCCTGATGGACTCCATCCCGCTGGTGGTCATCACCGGCCAGGTCGCCACCCACCTGATCGGCACCGACGCCTTCCAGGAGTGCGACACCATCGGCATCACCCGGTCGATCACCAAGCACAACTACCTGGTCAAGGACCCGGCGGACCTGCCGCGGGTCATGCACGAGGCCTTCCACATCGCCACCTCCGGGCGCCCGGGCCCCGTGGTCATCGACATCCCCAAGGACGTCCAGTTCGGCAAGGCCGCCTACCAGGGACCGGCGGAGGTCATTCACGCCCACAACTACCGCCCGCGGACCCAGGGCGACCCGGCGCGCATCTCCGAGGCGGTGCAGATGATCGCCGGCGCCCGCCGGCCCATCCTCTATACCGGCGGCGGCGTGATCAACGCCGGTCCGAGGGCCTCGGCCCTGCTCCGGGAATTCGCCGCCCTGACCGGCGCGCCGGTGACCTCGACCCTCATGGGCCTGGGCGCCTTCCCCGCTTCGGATGACAAGTGGCTGGGCATGCTGGGCATGCACGGCAGCTTCGAAGCCAACAACGCCATGCACGACTGCGACGTCATGGTGGCCATCGGCGCCCGCTTCGACGACCGGGTGACGGGCAAGCTGGACGCCTTCTCGCCGGGCTCACGGAAGATCCACATCGACATCGACCCCTCGTCGATCTCCAAGAACGTCCGGGCCGACATCGGCATCGTCGGCGACGCCGCCAGCGTGCTCGAAGACATGATCGCCGCCTGGAAGGCCCGCAGCCTGTCCTGCGACGCCGGCGCCCTGGCCGAGTGGTGGCGGCAGATCGAGGCCTGGCGGGCGCGGAACTCCTTCCGCTATGCGCCCTCGGCCGACAGCATCAAGCCGCAGCACGCCATCGAGCGGCTGTACGCCCTGACCCGCGACAAGGACGTCTACATCACCACCGAGGTGGGCCAGCACCAGATGTGGGCCGCCCAGTTCTTCCACTTCGAGGAACCGAACCGCTGGATGACCTCCGGCGGCCTGGGGACCATGGGCTATGGCCTTCCAGCCGCGGTGGGCGTGCAGCTGGCCCATCCGGAGAGCCTGGTCATCGACATTGGCGGCGACGCCAGCGTGCAGATGACCATGCAGGAGATGTCGACGGCCATCCAGTACGGCCTGCCGATCAAGATCTTCATCCTGAACAACGAGTGGATGGGCATGGTGCGCCAGTGGCAGCAGCTCCTGCATGGCGAGCGCTATTCGCACTCCTACTCGTCCAGCCTGCCCGATTTCGTGAAGATGGCCGAGGCTTTCGGCTGCCTGGGCCTGAGGGCGCGCACCCCGGCCGAGCTGGACGACGCCATCCGCCGGATGATCGACTATCCGGGGCCGGTGATCTTCGACTGCTGCGTCACCAAGGAAGAGAACTGCTTCCCCATGATCCCCTCGGGCAAGGCGCACAACGACATGATCCTGGCCGAGGAGACCCGCGACCTGGGCTCCATCATCGACGACGCCGGCAAGCGGCTGGTCTAGGTCGAGCCGCCGGCGGGGAAACCGGGGTCAGGGCTCCCGCCGGGGCGGGAATGGAGAGCGAGGACTCAGGCCGAAGGCGCGCGGGGCGCCTCGCGCAGGTCCAGGGACCCTTCCGGGCCCGGGTCCGGCAGGGCGTCGAGGTCGCCACGGTCCAGCCAGTCCAGGCCCTCGGCGAGGGACAGGAACACCGGCTGGCGGTCATGGATCCGGGACATGTCCGCGCCTGCGGGCCGGGTGATGACCGCGAAGCTGTCCAGCCCTTCAGGCAGGTCGGCGGGGCGGGACCGGGCGCTGAGGCCGGCCATGAAGCGCACCGGACCTGAGGCGACGTCAGGCGGCCAGGACACCTCCCAGCGCCGCTTGGGCTGACCCTTTCGCCATCCGGGAGGGGAATCGTACTCAAAGACGGCGGTCACGGGGGCGAGGCAGCGACCCGTGCGGGCGGACTCCCGGAAGGAGGGCGTCGTCGCCGCCGTCTCGATCCGGGCGTTGGTGCACATGGCCTTCCAGTCGGACACCGGACCGCGGTGAAAGGCGGGCACCAGCCACCATCGCGCTTCCAGGCCCTCAAGCCCCGACCCGTCGCGGGCCCGGCGCAGGATGGGCGCCCGGTCGGTGGGCCGGAAAGGCCTGTCGGGCGGGTGGTTGGGCTCTGCGTCCAGCCACAGGACGTCGAGTCCTGCGCCCCGGAAGGCGGCGTCGTAGTCGGCGCGCCGGACCTTCAGCTGGTATTCGTTGCACACGCGGCCGGTTCAGGAGCCGGCGACCGGGGCGGTCAGGCGTCGCAGGGCGAGGCCGACCTGCACCCAGCCGAGGCCGGCAACCAGAAGGTCCACCGCCAGGAGGAGGCCGAGGGCCGTCAGGCTGGAAGCGGGCCAGAGCAGCAGGACGACCAGTCCCAGCATGATGGTGGCGGCCCCGGAGGCGGCCAGCCACCCCCAGGCGTCCGTGACCTGGCGGACCTGGAGGGCGAGGGCGATACGGACCACCCCGGAGGCGGCCAGGGCCGCCCCGAGCATCAGGGTCAGGGCCCCTGCCGCCAGGCCGGGGTTGCGCAGGACGAGGACCCCGCCGGCGACGTAGAGGACGCCCAGGAGAATCCACAGGATCGCGCGACCGGTTCCCCGCTGCCGGAACCCATGGACCACTTCCACCAGGCCGGCGGCAAGCATGGCGACCCCGACAAGGGTCACCGTCGCCAGGGTGGCGAAGGCGAGGGATCCCAGGGCCAGGACGCCGAGGACGATGAGGGCGACGCCGACCCCGATGACCCATGACGCGGCGCCGCGCAGCGCCTCCAGGCCCTTGATCGCGCGTTCGCGCAGGACCTCCAGCATTTCCCGGTCGTCCGTCATCTCGATCCCACCTTCAGCGTCCGGGACGGAGGCTGCGCCGCAGGATCAAGAGGGTCAAGCCCAGGGGACACGGGCAGCCACAGGCCAGGCGCAGCGGCGCCGGGGGAAGCTTTCCTTAAGCATCTTGGCCAACAAGGAAACGCGCATCGTTCCGCTCAGTCCCGATGAAGCTGGCCATGAAAACCCGATCCCTTTCTTCAACGCTCGCCTACGGGGAATACCTGCAGGGCAAGGTCGAGAGTGTTTTCAGATACATAAACCCGAAACTGCTTCTGAACCTCGCCTACGCCTTCATCGTCCTCATCGCTGCAACGCCCTACATCGGGATCCTGATTTCAGGGACCGTCTTCATGGGGGTCGTCGGGCTGATCGTCGCCGACCAGGTCGCCATCCGGACCCTCTCAGGCGCCGCCCGGAGCACGACGCGGGTCCTCATCGAGTTGATCCTGGTCTCGACCTTCTGTCTCATCGGCATGTGGCTGATGACGGGTTTCGACGGACCCGCACAGATGCTGGGAATGGGCGCGATCGCCCTGCTGTTCGCACAGAAGGTCGTGGTGGAGACGCTGGGGCCGGTCCGGTTCTGGATGAACATCACCCCGCCGCTGCTGTCCGCCGTCTATTATCAGGTCTGGATGGCGGTCCAGCACGCCCGCAGCGGCGACTTCCCTTACGTCATGACCGACATGGCGAACCTGGCCCTTGTGCTCTTCATCTTCATGATCATCCGCGCCGCCATGATCAACCGCAGGCGCCGCTGGAAGACGGCGACGACGGAAATCGCCGAAGGCGCCCGCAAGATCAGGGAGGCCCACAAGATCGCCATGCTGGCCGAACAGCTTGCGGGGTCCGGCCACTTCCGGTTCGACCTGAAGGACCAGGTGTCGACCTTTTCCTCCGGCCTGTGTGAGATCTACGGCTTCGAGGATCGCCAGGCGGTTCCCATCCTTCAGGACCTGGCCAAGCTTTACAGTGAAGCGGACTTCGCCCGGTTGCTCGGCATGGTGGTCGCCGTCGCCGAGACCCGCAAGCCGGCGCGGCTCGAGGCCCGGTGCCGGCTCAGGGACGGCCGGGAGCGCGTCATCCTGACCCTGGCGAGCCCCGAGATCGCAGAGGACGGTGACGTGTCGGCGGTCCTAGGCGTTTCCATGGACGTCACCGAGGCGAGGGCGCAGGAAGCTGCGCTCGCGGACAGCGAAGCCAGGCTCCGGCTGCTGGCGGATCACATCACGGACATCGTGCTCTGGATCAGTTCGGGCGGGAGGATCCTGTACGCCTCCCCGTCCGTGGAGAGCCTCGGCTACGCCCCGGACGCCATGGTCGGCCAGGCCCTCGCCGACTACATCCTGCCCGCCGACTATGGAGCGGCGACACGGCTGCTGAACCGCGTCTTCGACAGTGGCGCCCGGGACGAGGATCTCAAGGGCGAGTTCAGGTTCCTGAGCCAGCGAGGGGATTCCGGCGAGGTCTGGCTGGAGGGCTTCGCCAGGGCGGTGCAGGATCCCGGCGGCGGGCCGCGCTCGGCGGTCTTCAACTTCCGGAACGTGACCGGCCGGCGGGAACTCGAGGAAGACCTTCGCCAGGCCAAGACCCGGGCGGAGTCCGCGGCGGAGGCCAAGAGCGAATTCCTCGCCAACATGAGCCACGAGGTGCGCACCCCCCTGACCGGCGTGATCGGCTTCTCCGGCCTGCTGGCCCAGATGCCCGGCCTGCCGTCTGCGGCCGACGTCTACCTGCGGCGGGTGACGACCAGCGGGCAGGCCCTCCTGACCGTGGTGAACGACATCCTCGACTTCTCCAAGCTCGAGGCGGGGCAGCTGGACCTGGATCCCGCCCCCTTCGTGCTGCGTGACTTCCTGGAGGACGTGACGGGTCTGTACACGGTGCAGGCGGAGGCCAAGGGCCTTCGGATCGAGATCGAGCTGGAGGACCCGGCCCCGGCGCATGTCTTCGCCGACCGGGCCCGTCTCCAGCAGGTGCTCGCAAACCTCCTCAGCAACGCTGTCAAGTTCACCGAGAGCGGGACGATCCGCGTCCGGGCGCGCCATGACGGAGCAAAGGGTGTGCTCGAGGTCTCGGTCCGCGACACGGGCATCGGGATCTCACCCGAGGCCGCCGGACGCCTGTTCCAGCGGTTCACCCAGGCGGACGGATCCATCAGCCGCAAATACGGCGGAACCGGCCTGGGACTGTCCATCTGTCGCCAGCTGACAGAGCTGATGGGCGGCGGGATCGAAGTCATCTCCACCCCCGGGGCCGGCTCGACCTTTACCTTCCGCGTGCAGGCGCCCGCCGTCGACGGGATGCAGGGAGCCATGGCCGGCGCTGGCGCGGCCGAGCCTGCGGATACCGCGCTCCGCGTCCTGATTGTCGATGACCTCGAAGCCAACCGGGCCCTGGTCCGCGCACTCCTGGGCGCCGCAGGCCTGGACGGGGTGGAGGAGGCCGCGAGCGGGCCTGAAGCGATCGCGATGGCGGAGCGCCAGCCCTATGACATCATCCTGATGGACCTGCAGATGCCCGGCATGGACGGCTTTGCCGCCTCGCGGGCGATCCGCCAGCTGTCCCGGTTGAATGACAGGACCCCGATCATCGCCCTCTCCGCCAATGTCCTGGCGGAGCACATCCAGGAAGCCGGGCGGGCGGGCATTAACGACCACGTGGGCAAGCCCATCATCCCCGGCCAGCTCTTCACCGTGCTCAACCGGTGGGCAGGGGTGCGTGTCGACCCGCCCGCCGGCGCGGAGACCGCCCCGGAGACGGCCTGAGGCCAATCCCCGACCGGGGCGCTCCGCCCCGACAGACGGACCGGCGCGCCCGGGTCAGGCCTTGATCCTCATCGCGCCGAGGTAGTCGCGCTTGCCAAGGGGCGCACCCTTCTGGCGCAGGATGTCGTAGGCGGTGGCCGCATGGAAGTGCAGGTTGGGCAGGGAGAAGGTCATCAGGAAGCCCTCCGCCGTGAAGGGGATCTGGGCCTGGCCAAGCTTGAAAACCACGTCGCGGCCCTCGAGGGCGTTGACCTCGTCGGGTGACAGCGCCTTCAGCCGGGCCTGGGCGTCGGCGACCAGGCCCTGCAGGCCGGCATAGTCCAGGTCCTGGGGCGCCGGAGGTCCGAAGACCCCCGTCCGGGCGCCCTCGATGGCGTTGATGGAATGGTGGACCACGGAGAGGAGCTGGAAGCGGAACGGGAACATGTCGTCCGCAAGACGGGCCTCGACGACGTCGTCAGGATTGAGCCCGGCCTCCTGGCACCAGGCCCGTCCCTTCTCGATGAAGGCGGAAACGGCGCCCACGGTCTGAAGCATTGAGCCGACGCTGACATCGTAAAGAGAGATCGCCATTTCCGTATTCCCCTGAAACTGAAGGCGCCGGCTGGAAGCACAGGCCCCGCCGGACAAGCTTTTCTTCACGCTTGAAGGCCATCCTGTCCAGACCGGACATTGGGGGCCGGTCCGATCAGGCTCCGGAACCTGTCCTTATGCCGAGGCGAAGCAGGGGTCTTCAGGGACCCGCAGGGAAGAACAACCTGGGATTGCGCACCTGGCGCCTCCTGTCCGAACGCAGCATCCAGGACTCCCTGGCCGGCGCGGTGATCGCGGGCGCCGCAGCCCCCTTCGTCGACGGACGCTTCGTCCTTGCCTGGCTGGGCTTCATCCTGGCCTGCTCCGCAGCGGAAGCCCTCCTCAAGGCGAGCGGACGCGGACACAACCTCCTCAGGGATCTCCTGGAACTTTCGCGAAGCGTCGCGGCCGCGGGGCTGGGCGCTGTCCTCATCTGGGGACCACACCCGGACGCCGCCCTTGTGGCGATCGCCATCTGGGGCTCGATGGCCTTCCGGGCCATCGTGGTCGACTACCGGAGACCGGGACAGCTCTGGATCCGCCTGGGACCGCCCCTCGCCGCGGGCGTCTGGCGGCAGGTCTACATGTCCTACGAGCACGCCAATACGCGGTCGCTGACGCTCCTGATCTCGGACGTCTGCATACTGCTGCTACTGCTGGCGGCGTCCCTGACGATCTACATGACCCTTCGGGAGCGCCGGCGGACCTATGAGCGCGTGCTAGCGGACAGCACCGAGAAGACCCAGCAGGTCGAGGAGGCGCACAGGATCGCCCTTCTGGCGGAACAACTGGTCGGCTCCGGGCATTTCCGGGTGGACATCCGGACCCTGCGGACAACCGTTTCCGCCGGCATCTACAACCTCTACGGCTTCGATCCCGGAGCGGGAGCGCCAGGCTTTGACGAAGTTGTGACGCTGTACGACGGCGCGGACCAGACCCGGATCCGCGAGATGATCGCCGAGGTGGTGAACACGCGCGCTCCCGTCCGGATCGAGGCCCGGTGCCGGCTCGGCGATGGCCGTGAAAAGTTCGTCCTGACCCAGACAAACCCGGAGTTCTCCCGGTCGGGCGAGGTGATCGCCATCTTTGGCATCTCCATCGACGTCACCGAGGCGAGGCGCCGCGAGACGGCCCTGGCCGAGAGCGAAACCCGGCTCCGGCTGCTGGCGGACAATGTCACGGACATCGTGATCTGGGTCAGCGCCGGCGGGCGGATCCTTTACGCCTCCCCGTCGGTCGAGACCCTCGGCTACACGCCGGACTCCATGGTCAACCGCGCGGCCATAGACTTCATCCAACCGGATGACCACGGCGAGGCCACGAGGCTCCTGAACAGGGTCTTCGAGGACAGGCAGGCGGACTCCGAACTGATGGGCGAGTTCCGTTTCCTCACCCGCCGTCCGCCAGGCGAGCAGGTCTGGCTGGAAGGTAACGCCCGCGCCATCCGGGACCCGGAAGGGCGCCCGCGTTCGGCCGTCATCAACTTCCGGGACGTCACCCGGCGCCGGGAACTGGAGGCGGACCTGCGCCACGCCAAGACCCGGGCCGAGGCGGCGGCCGAGGCCAAGAGCGAGTTCCTGGCCAACATGAGCCACGAGGTGCGCACCCCCCTGACCGGCGTGATCGGCTTCTCTGCGCTTCTGGCCCGCATCCCCCGGCTGCCGCCTCAGGCGCAGGCCTACATCACCAAGGTGATCGCCAGCGGCGAGGCCCTTCTCTCCGTCGTGAACGACATCCTCGACTTCTCGAAGCTCGAAGCCGGACAGGTGGACCTGGACCCCGCTCCCTTCCATGTCCGGGAATTCCTGGACGAGGTGACCGGGCTGTTCGCCGTCCAGGCTGACGCCAAGGGCCTGAACCTGGAAGTCCGGATCTCTGAGGCGACCCCGGATCACGTCATCGCAGACCGGTCACGCATCCAGCAGGTCCTCTCCAATCTCCTGAGCAACGCCATCAAGTTCACCGAGACGGGCTCCGTCCTGGTCCACGCCCGATACGACCTGGGCAAGCCGGGCCTTGAGATCTCCGTCACGGACACGGGTGTCGGCGTCCCGGACGACGTGGTCGAGACCCTCTTCCAGAGGTTCACCCAGGCGGATGGCTCCATCAGCAGGCGCTACGGCGGCACGGGGCTGGGCCTGTCGATCTGCCGGCAGCTGACCCAGCTGATGGGCGGATCGATCTCGGCCGTCTCTTCGCCAGGCGTGGGCTCCACCTTCACCTTCGACATCGTCGCACCGCCCGCGGACGAACCCCTTTCCGCCACCGCGGGGAGGCCGGAACTCCCGGAGGAAACCACCGAATGCCTCAGGATCCTCGTGGTCGATGACCTGGACGCCAACCGGGAGCTGGTCCGGGCGCTTCTCGAGGCGACCGGCCAGAAGGTGGAAGAGGCCGCAAGCGGCTCCCAGGCGGTGTCCATGGCGGTTCGGCAGACCTTCGACCTGATCCTGATGGACCTCCAGATGCCGGGCATGGACGGCTTCGCCACGACCCGGGCCATCCGGCAGCTGTCGCAGGAGAACAGCTCAACCCCCATCATCGCCCTGTCCGCCAATGTCCTGCCCGAGCACGTCGCCGAAGCCGAGCGGGCGGGCATGAACGACCACATCGGCAAGCCCATCGTCCCGGCGCGGCTGATCTCGACGCTCAACCGCTGGGCCGGCGTCCGGATCTCCCCGGAAGACAGCGCGGCCTAGACCGGGCCCGGTCCGGCTTTCCCCGGACGCGGCGGCGGTCTAGGCTCCGGCGTCCAGGGAGGCGCCCATGATCCGACGTCGAGACCTTCTCGCCGCTGCGGCCGCAGGCGCCGCAGGCCCTGCCTTCGCGGCCGGCGTGGTTCGCGTCCGCCTCTCGACGCGGCTGGGAGACATCCTCCTGGAGCTGAGGGGGGACAAGGCCCCGGCCACGACGGCGAACTTCCTGAGGTATGTCGACGAGCGACGCATGGACAAGGGGGCCTTCTACCGGCGTTCGGTCCCGCCGGGCGCGGAGGTCTTCGACTACGGGGTGATCCAGGGCGGGCTGCAGAACAATCCCGCCTGGGTCCTGCCCCCCGTCCGGCACGAGTCCACCACCCGGACCGGCCTGAAGCATACGGACGGGGCCATCTCCATGGGGCGAAGGGCGCCCGGGACGGCGACGTCGGACTTCTTCATCTGCGCCGGGGACCAAGCCTACCTGGATGCAGATCCAGCGGCCAAGGGCGACAACCTGGGCTTCGCCTGCTTTGGCTATGTCGTGGAGGGCCTGGAGACCGTACACCGCATCCTGGCCCTTCCGGTCTCGCCGACGGCGGGGGTCGGCGCCATGAAGGGCGAGATGCTGCGCACGCCCCTGCCGATCACGGCCCGCAGGGCCTAGGGATCAGTCCCTGCGCCCCGGAAAGCGCGCGAGGAGGCCGGACAGCCCCGGCTCGTCGACCAGGGACGCCGCCTCCGGTGCGGGCATCCAGCGGCGCTCGCGCTGGTGGGCTTCCGGCCATTCGTCGTGAAGCCCCAGCACCTCAAGCGAGTAGACCTCGACGCGGACGGGCTGGAGCTGGCCGCCGGAGAGGCGCTTGTCATAGTCGAAGACGCCGATCTTCCGAGCCCCGGTCCGCCCCTCGACCCCGGCTTCCTCCCAGGCCTCCCGGGCAGCGGTCTGCCGGGGCTTCAGGCCCTTGATGGGCCAGCCCTTGGGGATGACCCACCGCCGGGTCTCGCGGGACGTGATCAGGAGAACCTCCACCTGCCCGGCGGGCGTTCTCCGCCAGGGCAGGGCCGCATACTGGGCCAGGCGCACCGGCGAGGGCCCGCCGCCCTGGCGGCTGCGGGGATCGCGAGGGGTAGCGCCTGACTTCATTCCGGCTCCTGAAGACACTGTCACAGGGCACTCCCCCAGAGTCGGTCCGACGACGCAAGGCCCCGCACCGCCCAGCGGGAGAGTCTCAGCCCCTTGCCGATCGGCCGGGCTTGTGACACGTGCCGGTCACAGACCTTCGAGAGCCCCATGACAGACCCCCAGCCCGCCTCCGTCTACGACCTGGCCCATGAGGACCAGGCCGAGAACCTCGCCACCTTCGCGATCCTGGTGGACAACGAACCGGGCGTGCTGCACCGGCTGGTCGGCCTGTTCGCGGCCAGGGGCTACAACATCGAGAGCCTGACGGTGGCCGAGACCGACCGGAACGCCCACACCAGCCGGGTCACCATCGTCACCCGGGGCGCGCCCCAGGTGCTCACCCAGATCGAGGCGCAGCTGCAGAAGATGGTCGCGACCCGGCATGTCCAGGACGTCACCCGCGACCCGAACGGCCTGGAGCGCGAGCTGGCCCTGGTGAAGGTCCGGGGACTCGGCGCTGAACGGGTCGAGGCCCTCAGGATCAGCGAGATCTTCCGGGCGCGGGTCCTCGACACCGCTATCGACAGCTTCATCTTCGAGGTCACCGGCGCCTCGTCCAAGATCGACAAGTTCATCGACCTGATGAGGCCCCTGGGCCTTGTGGAACTGGCCCGCACGGGCGTGCTGTCAATCACCCGCGGCGTGGACGCCATCTGAAACGAAAACGGCCCGGGACCTTCGCCCCGGGCCGCAGTCGCCTGAAATCCCTTGGGGATCAGGTCAGCAGACGGACCCTGTAGAGGGCGGCGCCGATCACGGCCCCGATCGCCGGGGCGACGAAGAACAGCCACAGGTGGGCCAGGGCCGGACCCCCGACGATCACCGCAGGACCGAAGCTGCGGGCCGGATTGACCGAGACGCCGGTGACCTGGATCCCGACGATGTGGATCACCGCCAGGGTGACGCCGATCGCCACGCCGGCAAAGCCCGCCGGTGCGTTCCCGGAGGTCGATCCCAGGATCACGATCACGAACAGGGCGGTCATGACGATCTCGAAGATCAGCGCCGACTGCATGCTGAACTCGCCCAGGTAGCCCGGTCCGAATCCGTTCTGGCCGAGGTTCGCCGTCTGGCCGCTGATGACGGCGAGGACCGCGGCGGCGGCCAGGGCTCCCGCGAACTGCGCCGCCCAGTAGCTCACCATGTCACGGGCGTTCATGCGTCCGGCGATGAAGGCCGCCAGGCTCACGGCCGGGTTCACGTGGCAACCCGAGACCGAACCGATGCCATAGGCCATGGCGATGATGGCGCCGCCGAAGGCGATGGAGATGCCAAGCTGGCCGACGTCGTCGAAACCGCCCAGGACCGCGGACCCGCAGCCAAACAGGACCAGAGTAAAGGTACCGATGAACTCGGCGATCATTTTGGACATTTGCCCCTCCCTTTGTGTGAGCCCAAGGTGACCGAAAACGAGGTCAGGGTGAACAGGGAATTCACCACGGGCCCGGGCGGGTCGCGCCGGGCATTGTGATTCCGCGGCGCGAGCCTATATTCAGACCGTCCGGTTCGCC
>CAIMLY010000179.1 GCA_903842425.1 uncultured Alphaproteobacteria bacterium
CCAGTCCAGGCGCACGCGCACATTGCTGCCCAGGCCGCCGTGGACGAGGGCCTCGACCAGCGACTTGTAGGCGTCGGTCAGGCCCGTGTACTTGCCGACGATGGCGATGGTGACCTCGCCGTCGGGGTGGGCCATGCGGTCGGACACCCGTTGCCACCCGGAAAGGTCGGGCTCGGGCGCCGTTCCCAGAAGGCCGAAGACGTCGAGGACTTCCCGGTCCAGGCCCTGCGCGTGGTAGTCGAGGGGCACGGCGTAGATGTTGGGCGAGTCCATCGCCTGGATGACCGCGCCCTCCCGGACATTGCAGAACTGGCCGATCTTGCGGCGCTCGGCCGGCGGGATGGGCTGCTCGCAGCGGCAGAGCAGGATGTCGGGCTGGATGCCGATGGACCTCAGTTCCTTGACGGAGTGCTGGGTCGGCTTGGTCTTCATCTCGCCCGCCGTCTTCACGTAGGGCAGAAGGGTGAGGTGGATGTAGCAGGCCATGCCCCGGGGCAGCTCCTGGCCCAGCTGGCGGATGGCCTCGAAGAAGGGCAGGCCCTCGATGTCGCCCACCGTGCCGCCGATCTCGACCAGGACGAAGTCGACGCCCTCGCCCGGATCGGACAGGACGAACGACTTGATCTCGTCGGTGACGTGCGGGATCACCTGGACTGTCGCGCCAAGATAGTCGCCGCGGCGCTCCTTCTCGATGATGGTCTTGTAGATCTGGCCGGTGGTGATGTTGTCGCCGCGGGCGGCGTTGACGCCCGTGAAGCGCTCGTAGTGACCCAGGTCGAGGTCGGTCTCGGCGCCGTCCTCGGTCACGAAGACCTCGCCGTGCTGGTAGGGGCTCATCGTCCCCGGATCGACGTTCAGGTAGGGGTCGAGCTTGCGGAGGCGCACGCGATAGCCCCGCGCCTGGAGGAGCGCGCCAAGCGCCGCGGAGGCGAGACCTTTTCCCAGGGAGGAGACCACGCCGCCGGTGATGAAGATGTACCGGGTCATGGGATTCCAGTTAGCCGCGATTCGCCGGCTCTTGCAGACCGGCGGACCGCCTCACCTGTGGACGACCGTCACTTGCCGCCGGAAGGCGGCGCAGGGGCGGCCGGAACCTGGGCGCCCGGCGCCGGGGCGGGAGCGCCGGCGAAGGGATCGGCCAGGCTGGGCCGGGGCGCCTCGAAGGGCGCCGGGGCCGCGCCGGGAGCCGGCGCCGCAGGCGTGGCGGGCTTGAGCGCCTCAGGCGAGAGGGACTCCACCTTGACCCGGTCAACCACCGAGCTTGCGGCCTTCTCGCGGCCCGTGACCAGGGTCAGGGCCAGGCTCAGGATGAAGAAGGCGGTCCCCAGTCCCCAGGTGATCCGGGTCAGCAGGTCGCCGGCGCCCCGGGCGGTCATGAAGCCCGTGGGGCCGCCGCCCATGCCGAGGGCGCCGCCCTCGGACCGCTGCAGCAGCACGACGCCCGCAAGGCAGACGCTGACGATGATGTGGAGGGTGAGCAGGAGCCCGAGCATGAAGGAACCGCAGGATCAGGCCGCTGGCCGGCCGGGAAAGCCGGTCATCTAGCATCGGCGGGGGCCGGTTTCCAGTCCGGCGAGGCGAAAGCCGCCCCGGCGGGCCGCGATCAGGCGCCGGCGATGATGCCCAGGAAGTCCGCCGCCTTCAGCGAGGCCCCGCCCACGAGGGCGCCGCCGACCTCCGCCGCCGAAAGGATCTCGGCCGCGTTCGAAGGCTTGACCGAGCCGCCATAGAGGATGGGCGCCCGCTCGCCGGACTCGCCGAGAACCGCCCGGAGCTCGGCCCGGACAGCGGCGTGGACCTCCTCGATCTGGGCGGTGGTGGGGGTCAGGCCAGTCCCGATGGCCCAGACCGGCTCGTAGGCGACCGAGAAATCCCGGCCGGCCAGGGCGGCCGGGAGGGACCCCCTCACCTGCCCTGTGACCACGGACAGGGCGCGCCCGGCCTCGCGCTCGGCGAGCGTCTCGCCTACGCACACGATGGGCTCGAGGCCGGCGCGCAGGGCGGCCTCCACCTTGGCGGACACCAGGGCGTCGGTCTCGCCAAAGCCCGCCCGGCGCTCGGAATGACCCAGGATGACCAGGACGGCGCCGGCGTCGGCGAGCATCTCGGCCGAGACATCGCCGGTATAGGCGCCCGAGGCCTCGGCCCGGCAGTCCTGGCCGCCCACCCGGACGGCGCTGCCGGCGAGCCCGCGGGCCATGCGCTCGACGAGGGTCGCCGGGGGACACAGACCCACCCGCGCCGGCGCCTCGCCCAGGCCCGCCGCCACGGCCTGGGCCTCGCCGAGGGCTGCGCCCAGGCCGTTCATCTTCCAGTTGCCCACGATCAGCTTGCGCACCCGCGATCTCCCTCAGCCGGCCTTCACGAACCTCCGTCGGCGGATACGACACGCCGGCGCGCCTGTCACCCGCAAGACACGGCCCCGGCCCGGCTTGCTCCACCGCGTCCCGACACTCTATACCCGCCCTTGCAACGCGCCCGGTTTGCGGGCCGGGAAGGATTTCATGCTCGCCGTCATCCGCGCCTTCGCCAAGTCCTGGGTCGCCGCCGTCCTGATCGGCCTGCTGATCATCAGTTTCGCGGTCTTCGGCGTCGGCGACGTCTTCAGCACCCGGGCCAGCAACGAGGTGGTGCACGCCGGCGGCCGGAGCGTGACCCCGGCCGAGTTCCGCACCGAGTGGGACCGGGCCAAGCAGAACCTGGAGCAACAGTCCGGCCAGCAGATCAGCAACGAGCTGGCGGTCGAGAACCGCTTTGACGTCCGGGTCCTGGAGATGCTGGCCGACCGGGAGTCGATGGCCGCCCTGATCGAGAAGATCGGGATCCGCCCGGCCGACGCCCTGATCACCCGCGAGATCCAGCAGATCCCGGCCTTCTTCGACCAGGTGTCCGGCCGCTTCGACAAGCGGCTCTACCAGGAGGCCCTGGCGCGCAACAACCTCAGCCCGCCGGTGTTCGAGAGACGGGTCCGGGACGACATCGCCCAGGCGCACCTGGCGGCGGGCCTGGTGGACGGCATGAGGCCGCCGCGGGCCTATGGCGCCCTGGCGGTGCTCTTCGCCCAGGAAGGGCGCGACGTCGCGGTGTTCAATGTCGGGCCAGGCGCGGTGGAGCCCCCCAAGCCGCCGACGGACGCCCAGCTCACCGAGTTCATGAAGGCCAATTCCGAGCGCCTGATGCGCCCGGAATTCCGGATCCTGAGCGTTGTCCGCTTCAGCTCCGCCCAGTTCGCAGGGCAGGTCAAGGTGTCGGAGGCCGACATCCGCAAGCAGTTCGACTTCCGCAAGGACTCCCTGAACCGGCCCGAGACCCGCTCGCTGGTCCAGGTCCCGGCCAGGGATCCCGCCGGCGCCCGCAGCCTGGCCGAGCGCCTGGGCAAGGGCGAGGACCCGGCCGCTGTCGCACGCTCGGCAGGCGTCGATCCCGTGCTCTACGCCGACAAGCCGCGCACGGCG